>CAYTNI010000167.1:0-6947 GCA_964439115.1 uncultured Saprospiraceae bacterium | reverse complement strand
TTCATCCGGAGATAAAAGGCTCGGTTTTACGCTATCCTCTTTTTGCTCAGCTGGTTGACAAGCATTAAAAAAAACAAACAAACAAAACAAACAAATAATTAATTTATATTGCATAATAATTTTAATTTTTTTTCGTTAAAAGGTTTTTATTTTGAAGCTATTCAGGATTGGAGTAAGGTTTCCACTTTTCCAGCGACTTCTAATCCGGCGTTTCTCCCCGTTCCTTCATATAGGAGTCTGTTATTTTCGCGGAGTTGAACATCCACGGTTGCCTGCATACTCTCGTTCACTTTTCCGGTCATATTGCCCTGAATGGGCGCTACGAGTTCTCCACTGCCGGCTTGGTGAGCGAGGAGCAGGAGCTGGAGGCCTTTTTGTTGAAGGGATATTTCTACCTGGTGTTCCCCAAGGGATACATTCAGTTTGGCACCTGTATAAGTGGCGAAGCGGAAGAGGCGGTCTTCTAGCAGCAGTCCGGAGATGTAACCGGTGAACCGGCTTCCCAGCCAGGGGATGTCGGCTACGGAAGCCATGACAGAAACCCGTTCGTCGGTTCCGAAGTGATTGGTTTGGGTCCAGATCCATGCGCCTGGGAAGGATCGGCCCCAGTCTTTTTCCATATAGCCTTTCCCAGCACTAAAATTGGTAGGTTGGCCATATACTTCCAGGGTGCCTTCGAGGTGATGGTGCATGCTCAGTACACCGTGGTAGCACTCCATAAAGGGCATAAAGGCGTACCATCCCATTATGCCTGGAGCTCCAAGGGTTTTGGGCCATGGATAGGGTTGTTGGAAGTGGAGCTCACCGCGTAGTTCCGGCAGTTGGAGCTGAATGCGGTGGTTGGAAAAGTAATTGGGGCCGAGATGCAATTCGAAGTGGTGGTCGGAAGGCCGGAAATCGTCGGTATGAAATTCGTGGTAACTGGCTGTACAGCGTTTTCCATCCAGCACCTGTATAAAAGCGTGCTGTTTTCCGTCGAATCCATAAGAAATACCGGGTATGACAGCGAAGGCATATTGCTCGGAAGGATCTACCATTTTGAAGTACCATCCTTCGAAGTAACGGCGGGATGCCCCCCAGCCGTGGTACATATCGGGGTTCCAAAGCGCCCTGTATCGGCGTACGAGATGCGGAATCATGCCTGTAACAAAGTTGGTACAAGGCTCAAGGTAGGAATATTACCCGATTTTTTCCAGAAAACCCACCATTTCCTTCCAGTTGGACTCGTAGTGTTGGAGGAGTGTGGCCATATCCTCGGGTTGGATATCCACAATGGCATTGGCATTCATTTCTGCCTGTTCAGGCGTTCGGATACCCGGAATCAGGGTGGTAACTCCTGGGAAGGCGGCTACGAAGCTCAGGGCAAGACTTGCCTGGGAGATGCCGTAGCGCGCTGCCATGTCGGCCAGCGGATCAAGAGTGCCGAGGATGGTATCCAATACTTCAGGACGCAGGCGGCTCGCGCGGTGGTCATCTTTGTTGAAGGTGGTCTGTCGGGTGAATTTGCCGCTGAGCAGGCCGAATTGCAAGGGCATGCGGGCGATAATTCCCAGGCCATTTTCGCTGGCTTCCCGGATGACGGGTGCGGCTCGCTGATTGAGCAGGTTGAGCACTACCTGAAAGCCATGGCCGAGATTTCTGTCGAAGAAAAATCGGGCTTCCGGCTCCGGATAAAAGGTGTTCAGTGAAATGCCCCAGTAACGCACCTTACCTGCCTGCACCAGTTCATGCATGGCCTCTATACAGTCGCCCTGTTCCAGGTGGGGCATCCGGGCAATGTGAAGCTGGTAAAAATCTATGGTTTCGCGGCGCAGCCGGCGCAGACTTCCCTCACAGCTTTGAATGACCCATGATTTGGAGTAATCGGCCACTACGGTGTTCTCGGGACTAATTTTTTGTCCGACTTTGGTGGCAATTACCACGTCCGGGTCATTGCCTATGGTTTGTCCGAGGAGATTTTCAGAGTGCCCCAGACCGTAAAAGTCGGCCGTGTCGAAGAAGTTGATGCCCTTGTCGAGGGAGCGATGGATGGAGGCGATGGACTCATCGTCATCGGCAGGCCCCCAGCCGATGGCCATTTCACCTACCTGTGCCGGGCCGCCTATGGCCCAGGCGCCAAAACCTACAACGCTTACGCGGAGGTCAGTATTTCCAAATTTGCGGTATTCCATGTGTGTGACTCAAGCTTTTCCGGTGCTGAAAGGAAAAGATTCCTCGGATAAAGGTGCGCCGTTTTCGTCAAAGATTCTAATAAATACCGCATTTTCTGTTTCAGATTCTATCCGATACTGCTTGCCTGCGGGGGTTTCTACGCGGCCGAAATAAGTCAGGCGTACATATCCGACTGCTTTGCGGATTTCCCTGAGCACATCGGTGGGAATATCTCTGAGTAGGATTCGCAGGCTGGTTTCCTGCCAGAGCCCTTCGGGGGAGAACATGGCCTTTTTCAGTCCTTCCTCATCGTTGAAAGTGGCGGCAAAGCCTTTGCTACCGGATTCCCAAAGCGATACTTCTGCCTCGGGGTAGCGCTCCCGGAAGGAGGTCAGTACTTTAAGCGGAACCTCATCGGATGAACCCCAGGGGCTCAAAGCAAGAAAGGCGAACAGTATAAAAGCAGTCATGTGGAATGGTATTCACATCACGTGATGAAAGACTTTGGTGCAACAGCTATCCATCCCTATTGTTTGAAAGTTTTCCGGGAGGGGTACACATTTTTGAAATGGGAGGGGAAATGCGGAGTGTTGCCGGAAAACCCTCGCCGGGTTGATGGGGGAGGATGACGGTCATTGTTGAGGGTGTGTTGCGGTCTTTTTTTCGGGGAGGGCATCTGATTTACTTGTAATATGATCAAATCACGCCGCCAGAAATTTTTTATAAAAATCCACTGGTATCTTTAGGGAATAGTCATACCGGTTAACTTTGCGTCAACTAAAACTTCAGTATGCCACCCCGAAAAAAGCAATCTCCCGAAAGGGATACAGGTAATGTCTATGACCGGACATTAAAACAATTGATGGACGAATTGGCTCTGCCGATTGTCAATCGTTTTTTAAACCTCAATCTGGAACTGTTGCGGCGACTTCCGGAAAAGCATCAAACCGTATTGGAGCGGGAGCCCGATTTTTTGTCCATGGTGAAAGATGAAACCGGTGCGGTATTCATCCTACACATTGAGTTTCAGAGCGAGCACGATCCGAAGATGATGGCCCGGATGAAGGAGTACCACGGCATTATTTACAAAAAGTATGAAATGCCCATACGGCACTTCCTGTTTTACTTTGGTGCCGAGACTCCGAACATCTCCAATCGTCTTGCTCCGGAACGGATTTTCACCGGTTTTGAAGTTGTACACTTTAAAAAACAGGATTATGAGTCCTTGTTAAACGCTGAACACTGCCATGAAATCCTGCTGGCGGTATTGGCCGACTTCGGAGGAAAGCCGGGAAACAGCGTATTGAAGGAAATCATCCACCGGCTTCGCGACAAAAGCCAAAGTGAAAAGGAACTAAAAGGACACTTAAACCAGTTGACAATTTTGTCAAGGTTACGTAACTTGCACTATGAAACCATAAAATTAGCCACAGCAATGCCAATCTATTTTGATATCACCTCTGATCCTATTTACCAGCAGGGGTTGCAGGTAGGAGATGCCGGAGGTTTCCTGAAAGGAGAACTTAAAGGAAAGCTTGAAGGAAAGCTTGAAGGAGAACTTAAAGGAAAGCTTGAAGGAGCGCTTTTTCAGAATCTAAAATTTCTTTGCGGCATGGCAGAGGCAAAAATTCCGGTATCTGTTATACTTCAGGGAAGTGATGCACCTGAGCCATTCGTGGGGGCATTTTTAGCCTCGTTTAGTCGTGAAAAGGGAGAGCGATTGCTTACAGAGATGCGCCAGAAGTTCGATGAATTAGAGTTAAAATACTTGCATAGAAGTATCCTCCAAGGGTTGAAAAAATTTGGTATTCCGCAAGTTGAAGCCGAAGCATACCTCAAGTGGATAAGCCCCCCACAGTTATCCTGAGCTTAGGCATAATCCGAGGAGTACTACTTAATCAAAAATTAGCCACAGTAATGCCAATCTATTTTGATATCACCTCTGATCCCTTGTACAAGCAGGGATATGAAGATGGTTATGCCAAAGGGTTCATAAAGGGAAGGCTTGAAGGAAAGCTTAAAGGAAGGCTTGAAGGAAAGCTTAAAGGAACCTTTCTTATGAATCTAAAACTTCTTTGCGGCATGGCAGAGGTGAAAATTCCGAAATCCGTTATACTTCAGGGGATTGATGTGCCTGAGCCATTTGTGGAGGCATTTTTAGCCTCGTTTAGTCGTAAAAAGGGAGAGCGCTTGATTAAAGCATTTGAAAAGAGGTCAGGGGTATTCATCGGGAAAACGCTTAGGCATAAAATTTTGCGGGATCTGAAAGATTTTGGCATCCCAAAGGAGGAGGCGAAATTATATTTTGACTGGATAGTCTCGACAATAATCAGGGAGGGGATTGCGGTGAAGGACACTGAAAGCCCTTCACCGCAAGAAGCTATTATTTAACCAGTTCGGCTTCATAAACGAAATACCGGGTATCGCCCTGCCAGGGGAAGGTGCGAAAATGCTCTTTGTAGTGCAGGCGCACCTGGCGCCCTTCCAGGTTTTGAATTTGTTCATACACTTTGCGGTTCTTCACGGAGAAGGCCCAGATATTACCCGGTGCGACAGTAGGTTGTCCGGAGGTAAAAACCCCAAGAAACAACTCGCCCTCATAAGTTTTGAACATATATCCCTTTTTGGAAAGTTTCATCAGTTGCCCGGAGCGCGTGCCGGAGCTGTAGGTCATATTGCCGAATGCGTAATAGCCCAGCGTACCTATTACTCCTGCCAATAGGAGGAGAACGAGCAGTCTTTTGGTCATACGCCAGGTTTTGCGGCCCAGTTCGCGGGCGCCGTCCTGAACAACTTCTCGGAATTCGCTCATGAGGGAGGATTATTTGAGGACGATAGAACCCTTGCCGGCGAGGTAGCCCTTGTTATAGATTTCCACTTCGTACTTGCCTTTTACGAACGATTGGTTGGAGGCCCAGGCTGCACAAAGCTTTTGGGGCGTGCCGTTGTAGGTGAACTCTTTGCCAATCGAGTAACGGATTTGCTCGTTATCTCCGGAAAGGAAGGTGCCGGAGCCGAAGTCATCGGCGGCAAGGGTTTCTCCGGATGGGCTGAGGATGCGGATGTAGTAAATTTCACGACCCGGTTCGGCCACTGAATTGGGGGTGGCGTTGAAGCAAACCTGGAGTTGATCTACGTTGTCGGCGTAGTTTTTCTTGACGGATTTGCCATTGTCGCGGCGCTTGAGGCCGGTAACTTCCACGCCCTGCACGGCAATCATGGAGGCGCGATCCACTTTTTTGGAAAGAGCGGTGCGTTCGCGTTCTACGCGTTCTTTTTCAGCGGCGAGGGCTGCTTTTGAGGAGGAGAGCTGTTCGTTGGTTGCGCGGGTAGCTTCGAGGTCTCCACTGAGCTGCTCTTTTTCTTCTTTGAGTTGCATATTGTTGGCGTTCAGCTCCTGGTTTTCACGTCTGAGCTGGTTGATTTCTGCCAGATATTGTTCTACCTGGCCATTCAGCTTGCGGATTTCTGCACGCGCTTTATCCAGGCTGCCTTTACTGGCGAGGAGCAGGTCAATTTTGGACTTTTGAGTGCGGAGTTCATTTTTTTGGGATTCGATGAGTGCGTTCAGCTCTTCATTTTCGCCTTTCATGGCTTCCAGGTCGTCGAGTGCAGTAGCGTATTCGGCTTCCAGTTTGGCTTTTAGTGATTCGGTTTCATCGAGTTGTGTGGTAAGTTCCGTATTTTCGCGGTCGAGTTTGTATTTGTTAATCCAAAGGAATACATTTATACCCAGGAGCGCGATAATCACTATGGCGGCGATAGTGACGAGGCGTTGTCGGGAATTGCCGGAACTTGGCTCTTTAGAAGGTGAACCACCGGCGTAATAGGAGGTATCAGACATGACTTGCAGGTTTTTTCAGGTGAACAGGTAACTAATCAGACGAGTACAAAACGTCATTTATGTGTTGAAAATTGCAGTTGGGAGATTGTTAGATTCATTTTTTTTAACACTTTTGAGCCCCTTTAGGTTGATGGGATGATAACCCTTGTGTATTTATTTTAAAGTATTCTACCACATGATTGAACAGATAGACATTGGCAACGTGCTGTTTCTTGATATTGAGACGGTATCGGCACAATCGGGCTATGAAGAGCTGGATGAGGATTTTACGGAGCTTTGGTTTCGAAAATCGGCGATGCTGTTGCGCAAGCCACCCGAAGAGCTCCAGGAGTTTGAAGCGGATGCGTTGTACAGGGAGAAAGCCGGGATATATGCCGAATTCGGTAAAATCGTCTGTATTTCAGTGGGGTTTGCTTTTCGGGATCCCGAGGATAAATCGCTCAAGGTACGCCTAAAATCCTTTGCAGGACACGATGAGGCCGCCATTTTGCGCGCTTTTTGCGACTTACTGGACAAATCCTATAGTGACCTGTCCCGAAAGTTCCTTTGCGGCCATAACATTAGGGAGTTTGATATTCCCTACATCTGCCGCCGCCTTGTGGTGCACGGGCTAGCCATGCCTGCACCCCTTCAGTTGTGGGGTAAAAAACCCTGGGATACCAAGTATCTGCTCGACACCATGGAGTTGTGGAAGTTCGGAGATAATAAAAGCTACACTTCCATCAAGTTACTCGCTGCACTGCTCGGATTTCCATCTCCAAAAGACGACATTGACGGAAGCATGGTGGGGCAGGTCTATTGGGAAGAACAGGATGTTCAACGGATAGCCTACTACTGCGAAAAAGACGTGTTGGCAACCATCCAGCTTTTCCTCAAATATCAGCGTGCTCCTATGGTAGATCCGGATTCTGTAATTCACGTTTCCTGAGTGCCGGCGGAATATGCTTGCGTC
>CAYTNI010000166.1:0-6967 GCA_964439115.1 uncultured Saprospiraceae bacterium | reverse complement strand
ACGACGTTCAACCCGCTGATCCCATCGACCTTTGGGAGTCGGGCGCTTTCGAACCAGTGGTCAAAACTACGGCCATCCATCCCGATGGCGCCATCTTCGCCAGGGGTTCTTGCGATGATAAGGGTCAGGTGTATATGCACGTCAAGGCCTTCGAGGCCATGAATGCCTGCAATGCCATGCCCTGCAACGTCAAATTTATGATCGAGGGCGAAGAGGAAGTCGGTTCTGTAAATCTGGGCAATTACTGCGAGGCAAATCGCGAAAAGCTCGCCTGCGATGTAGTACTCATCTCCGATACCGGCATTATCTCCAACGAAGTGCCTTCCATTACCGTGGGGCTCCGTGGATTGAGCTATGTGGAGGTGGAGGTAACCGGCCCTAATCGCGACCTGCATTCCGGTATCTATGGCGGCGCCGTTGCAAATCCCGTAAACGTGCTTTGCAAAATGATTGCCTCCCTGCATGACGAAAACGGCCATATCACCATTCCAGGCTTCTATACAGATGTGGAAGAGGTCAGTGAGGCAGAACGACGTGAGATGGATAAGGCACCCTACGATGAAAATGCTTACAAGCAAGCCCTGGATATCGCTGAAGTGCAGGGTGAGGCTGGTTTTACCACTCACGAGCGTACTTCCATCCGACCTACGCTTGATGTCAACGGCATTTGGGGCGGTTATACCGGTGAAGGTGCAAAGACCGTTTTACCTGCAAAGGCCTACGCTAAAATCAGTATGCGCCTGGTACCTCATCAACACCCCGATACTATCACAGAACTGTTCAGCCGGCACTTCGCCGCCATCGCACCACCTTCCGTTAGCGTGGTCGTCAAACCACATCACGGCGGTTTCCCTGTAGTAACCCCTACCGATACGCCTGAATACCAGGCCGCCCACCTAGCCATGAAAGCAACCTTCGGAAAGGATCCCATCCCTATGCGCGAAGGCGGAAGTATCCCTATCGTCGCCCTGTTCGAACGCGTACTCGGCGTGAAGTCTGTACTTATGGGGTTTGGCCTCAATTCCGATGCCATTCACTCGCCCAATGAACATTTCGGCCTTTTTAACTTCTATAAAGGCATAGAAACCATTCCTTATTTTTACCAATATTACGCTCAGCTAAAAAAGTAATCCGGCATGAAAACCAGGTACACCGTTCTGGCACTCGCCCTCCTTGCAGCAACCTCCATTCAGGCACAATTCCATTTTTCTACCCAGGTGGAAAATCTTTCCAAAATGGTAGAACCTGACGTCATACGATGGCGGCGGCATTTCCACCAAAACCCGGAATTGTCCAACCGAGAATTCAAAACCGGTGAGTATGTGGCAGATTATCTCAAAACACTCAATTTGGAAGTGCGTACCGGTATTGCTCATACAGGAGTTGTAGGTATCCTTCGCACCGGAAAGCCGGGACCGGTGGTAGCTCTACGAGCCGATATGGATGCTCTTCCGGTAGTGGAGCGTGTGGATCTACCTTTTGCATCTCGCGTTAAATCAACCTACGCAGGGCAGGAAGTCGGTGTCATGCACGCCTGTGGCCATGACACGCATGTGGCGATGCTTATGGGCGCCGCCAAAGTACTCACCCAGATGAAAGACCAACTCCAGGGTGATGTGGTGTTTATTTTTCAACCCGCAGAAGAAGGCGCTCCTCCGGGAGAAAATGGCGGTGCTAAAATGATGGTGGAAGAAGGGGTGCTTAAAGACCCTAAGGCTGAGGTCATCTTCGGCCTTCACATCAACTCCGCCACAGAAGTGGGCAAGGTTCGCTATCGCCCAGGGGGAACAATGGCAGCAGCCGACCGCTTCGTTATTACCGTAAATGGTAAACAAACACACGGCTCCACGCCCTGGACAGGCATAGATCCGGTGATCGTTGCCGCACAAATCGTTGAAGGCTTGCAATTTATTGTTGGTCGTCAAACCGAACTTACCAAAGATGCAGCAGTTATCTCCGTGGGAAGAATTCAGGGCGGCGTGCGCAACAACATTATCCCTGAAAGCGTGGAAATTGAAGGGACCATTCGTACCCTCGACGTGCAGATGCAGGATAAAATTCATGCCGACATCGAGCGGATGGCCACCAACATCGCAGAAAGTATGGGGGCAACAGCCAAAGTCGAAATTTTCAAATACGTGCCTGTAACCTACAATGACCCCGATCTCACCGAACAAATGCTCCCCATACTCCGTCAAACCCTCGGTAATGATAACGTGGTACTTACCAAAGCCGTAACCGGAGCTGAGGACTTTTCCTACTACGCAAGAGAAATTCCGGGACTTTTCCTGTTTGTAGGTGGTATGAGCCCGGGTACTGATCCGGCAAAAGCGCCACCCCACCACACCCCGGATTTCTATGTTGACGAATCCGGTATGCTCCATGGGGTGAAGTTGCTCTGCAATATGACCCTGGATTATCAACAAAGAAATTGATGGAGGTTTTCAACACTTGGTTTTGAAATTTTCAACGATGAGGCTTGCTCTTCTTCTGCTTTGCTTTTCGGTATCGCTGTCTTCTCTTGCTCAGCGCGCCGAGTCACCCGAATTGCGACTAAAAACTTTGGGTATTGAATTGCCGGAACCTTCCTCGCCGGTAGCCAACTACGTGAATGCTGTACAATCAGGTAAACTGGTATTCCTAGCTGGAAAAGGACCCAAAAAGGCGGATGGCACCTATATTACCGGAAAAGTTGGCCGAGATTTGAGCATCCAGGAAGGCTATGACGCCGCCCGGTTGACTGCACTTCATCAACTCGCCGCGCTCAAAGCGGAAATTGGCAGTCTCGACAAGGTAAAACGGATTGTCAAAGTGTTGGGCATGGTCAATGCGGAAGCGGAGTTCACTCAACATCCGCAGGTGGTCAATGGGTTCTCCGACCTGATGGCCGCTGTTTTCGGCGATAAGGGTAAGCATGCACGTTCAGCAGTGGGCATGGCTTCCCTGCCTTTCGATATGGCTGTGGAAGTCGAGCTGATTGTGGAAATCAAATGAAGGACGCCATGTTAAATTGCCAAAAACATCTCTTTGATCTTTCCGACGAGGTCATTTACCTGAATGGCGCTTACATGTCGCCGATGCTCAAATCAGTGGAAGAAGCAGGGGTTAGCGAATTGCGCAAAAAGCTCCGACCCTATGAAATTTCCATTGACGATTTTTTCAGGCCGGTGGAGGCGCTCAAAAAGAGCTTCGCTTCCCTCATTCAGGTGCCTGAATATCAAAGAATCGCCATCATTCCCTCCGTTTCCTACGGCATGGCTAATGCCGCACGCAATGTTCCCATTGCTCCGGGACAGGAAATCGTGCTGCTGGAGGAACAGTTTCCCAGCAACTATTACATTTGGAAGCGCATTGCTGAGGAGCGAAATGCCGTTCTTCGCATTATCAGGGCGCCTGGCAATGTGAGGAGGGGAGATGCATGGACGGAATCCATTCTGGAGGCAATAGGCCCATTCACCGCAGTGGTCGCCATGGCTCACGTCCACTGGGCCGACGGTTCCGTATTCGATCTAAAGGCCATTGGGGCAAAAGCCCGAGCTGTGGGCGCTTCGTTTGTCATTGACGGTACTCAGTCTGTAGGTGCTTTGCCATTTAATGTCCAGGAATTTCAGCCTGATGCCCTCATTTGCGCCGGCTACAAATGGCTGCTCGGTCCTTATGGTATTGGTATGGCATATTACGGTGAAAAATTTGATCATGGTACACCCATAGAGGAGAATTGGATCAACCGTGCAGAAAGCGAAAACTTTAAGAATCTAGTGAAGTATCAGGAGCATTATCAACCTCTGGCCGGAAGGTACTCCATGGGGGAACAGAGTAATTTCACCCATATTGCCATGATGCGTCGGGCCATTGAGCAAATCCTGGAATGGGGAGTTCCGGAAATTCAGGCTTACTGTCGGGCTATTCCTGGAAATTCCCTTGCGGAAATCCAGGAATTAGGGGCTGTATTAGACCAGTCCACCACCATTGCTGCTCATCTGTTTGGCGTTCGTTTGGGCCCGGGCCTGGATGCTGAGGCCTTGCACAAGGCTTTGGCTGCTCGCAAGGTATTGGTTTCTTTCAGGGGTGATGCCATCAGGGTTGCGCCATATTTATATAACACCCAGGAAGATTTCCAGGCACTCGCCGATTGTTTCCGATCTGCAAAGCGATAACAAGGCAGGTTCGACGAGTGCCCGGATATAAGAAAGGCCTTATCTGACCACGGTAATATCCCCTTTCAGGATTTCACCTTCAGCAATGTTCAATCTTAAAATATAGTAGTAAGTACCTTGCGGCAAAGGCTCTCCAGATTGGTTGGTACCCTCCCAGTTGTTGAGATAAGGACGCGCCTTGAACACGATATCATTCCAGCGATTGAAGATAATTAATTCATTATCAGGATAAAAGTCTGGCCTGAGAAGTATTTGATCAAAAATAAGCTGATCGTTAAGACCATCTCCGTTAGGCGTAATGGCATTAGGCACATCAAATACAATATCCGTTCTTTCCACCTGAATTTGTACAAAAGCCGTATCGCAGAGCGTTGGGCAGTTGGCATTACACACCGAATAACGCATCTGGGTTTGTCCGAAAACCCCAGGCAGAATACTGTAGTGCAATACTCCGTTGACGATACTGTCAACCATGCCCAAATTGGGCGCCGAAGTAACCGACACGGAGACTCCCGGGGCCCCAAAGAGCAAATCGTTGGCCAATAGGTTGAGGTTGCCACTGAAGCTACCGGTTGGGATAATCAAAAGGTCATTACCTGCTATAGGCGGCCGTTGGAGGTTGATGGTTACGGTATCAGCACTGTAATTTGGGCAATCGGAGGAGGAAAGCGTCCAAATAAACCGGTTGTCGCCAGGTTGTGCATTGGAAACCGGGCTGTCGGGGGAGTCGGAATCAGCTACAATGGCTGCACCTAAACTAGTCCAAAGGCCGGTAACACCGGAAGGTAGCATGGCCCCAAGGGTAATATCTCCATCGCAAATTTGCATGGGTTCCCCCGCCATGGCATCGGGCAGGGTATTGACAATAATTACCTGGACCAGGGCAGTATCCCGACATCCATTGGTATTGTCTAACACGATAAGTCGATAGCTTCCGGGTGCGTTAACGGTCACCGATGGGGTGTTTCCTCCAGGTAGGGGGATCCCGGCTTCATTACTCCAGTTAAAGCCAAGGTCGGCAAAGGGCGTGGAAGCTGAACCGTCGAGTGTTGCCGGTGCGCCTGCACAATTCACATTTTGGTTTGGGCCTGCGTTGGCAACCGGGGGCTCAATATCTGCTATAACAGTTACCGTATCTCGAGTTTCACACTGATTGACCGTATTGCGGATAACCAACTCATAACGGCCTCCGGAATTTACGGTGACTACCAATGGATTGGGGGTAGAAACGGTAGTTCCTCCATCCAGAGCATTCCATGTGGTGGTAAAGTTCGGTCCGGATGAAGAACCGACACCGCTGAGAGAGGTGGAAGTCAAAAGACAAGTCAGCGTTGGCGGATTGGAGAGGCTGATATTGGGGGCAATCCTGTCTTCCGTGATGACAATCTGCCTACTGCTCTCACAACCGTTAGTGACATCTCTTACGAGAAGTTCGTAGGTTCCGGGAGCATCGGCGGTGACTTGAAGTGGTGTAATCGTCGTAAGCTGGCCACCGCTAATCACATTCCATTGGTAAATATAGTCTGACCCGGTAGAAGAACCATTACCATTGAGGTTAATGATGGAGGTGGCGCAATCCAGCACAAGGCCGGGACTTCCGCTGAGGGCAACGTTGGGGACTTCTGTGTCTAACTCCACGACAACTTCGTTGGTTCCTATACACCCGTTGAAGGGGTTAGTAACGCTTATGGTGTAGGTGCCTGGCTCATCCACCGTAATGGAAAGGCTATCGGCCGAAAGATTTAGGATGTTGCCGGTTGGTGAAGTGACATTCCATGCTATGTCAAATTCAGGATTGTTGGGCGAATAGGCCAGATTGGCCGTAACGGTAGGATTGTCGCAGGTGATAAAATACTCAATAGACTGATCGAGCAGGGTAATTAACGGCGGGCTGGCATCCAGGGAAATGCTAACGGTGTCATTGGCAACACATCCATTTACAGCATTGGTGACTTCAATGACGTAAGTGCCCGTCTGGTTGATGGTAAACGTATCAAGGTTGCTGATCACATTGCCGTTGAGCAGCCAGCGATAACTGAAATTATCACCCTGGTCAGATCCTGCGGCATTCAACAGGTAGGTCGTATTAGTACAGGTGAGTGTAAAATCCGAGCCTGCCACGGCTTGCGGCAATAAGCGATCCACGATGACATGAACCGTATCATATGCTTCGCATTGATTCACCGGATTGATACCGACCAGCACATAAGTTCCTTGAGTGAGTGTTTGAGGCGTCAGGCTGGTTTGTGTACCTGGCTCGAGTGCGCCGTCGTCAAGGATGTTCCACTGGAACGCAAAGGGAGTATCAAAAATAATCTGCCCCGGGATAGTGAGGATATCATCCCGGCAATCCAACCGGAGTGTATCCGGTTCAATAATTACCAGCGGTACCTCGGTGCTTCGGGATACGTTGACGGTATCCCATGCAAAGCAACCGTTGACCTGATCGATGACGAATAGTCGATAGTCGCCGGTATCAGAAACAAGCACTGAATCTGTATTCGAAAGCACTGTTCCTGCATTGTTGAACCATGTGTATGCGACAGGGTTTACATTATTAGTCGCTGTACCACGTAAGAGCACGGTGTCGCCGGTACAACCAATGACAAGGTCATCGGTTCCCATGATTTGGGGAATGATGGTATCGGCAACCACAGTAATGGTAGCTTCACCAAAACAACCTGTAAAAGGATTGGTAGCACGGAAGGTATAGTTACCTGGTGCAGTGATGACGGGGTTTCTGGCGGTAGCCCCTATTATAGATGATGGGTTTCCGTCTGTGGTCCACAAATAAACTAGGCCTGGAACAT
>CAYTNI010000165.1:0-6972 GCA_964439115.1 uncultured Saprospiraceae bacterium | reverse complement strand
CATTAACCAGGGCGATAGCGGCTACCAGGATGAATTGTTCGAACTTTATAAAAAAGGCCTGGCTTCCGGCATGCTGCTCAAAAACAACCTGCTTTCCGAGTGGGATTACAAGAATATCGCCACACTCGGTTGCAGCCTGAAAGCTTACGAATGGACGGAAAATTTCCTCCGGCAGTACAAGGATTACATCCCTGCTCATCAGCGGGAGAATGCCTACTCCTACAACCTGGCTAATTACTATTACCACCAGAAAATGTACGATAAAACGCTGCAAACGCTGTTGCATGTGCAATTTACAGATGTCAAATACCACCTTAACTCCAACTTCCTCCTATTGCGCACCTATTATGCACTCCATGATACAGAGGCATTGCTCTCCCTGATTGAAACATTCAGGATTTACGTCATTCGCAACCAGAAAATCACTACTGATCAAAAGCGCAGCTACACCAATTTCGTAAGGTTTGCCAAGAAATTGGTTCAACTGCGCCATAATGCATCCACTTTTTCAAAAAAAGCGCTTAGGGAGAAGCTCGATGCGCTGGCACTCAAAGTGGAGAGCACGGAAAACGTAATCAACAGAATCTGGCTGCTGGAGGAATGCCGGAATTGAGGCGAGGTCTTAATTTTTTATTTGCAGGTACGTAAGTGGTTGTTTAAGGCGTTATTTATGTTTGTTATTGTGTTCCCAAAAACCTGAAGTGTATCCCATGCGGTATTTCCTGATTCTGTGGTTCTGCTCGGCGTTGCCGCTCGTGGCTATTGCCCAGGTCTGCGGGCTGGAAGACACCTTGTGGATAAATCCGAATTCCTCCCATATTTATACCATTGAAGTTGATGGCTTGGTGAATGATGATTTCTCCAATCCCGATCAAGGGGTTTGCGGGCTGGAAATTGAATTTGTGCACCAATTTGTGGAAAATCTGGAAGTATGGGTAACCTCTCCCGGAGGCACTACGGTTCAACTCCTCGGGCCCAACTCAGACGACCCTTCCGCTTTTACTTTTTTTGCACGCTGGGATATTGAGTTCGTGCCCTGCGACTCGGCCGCAGCTCCGGATTTGGGTTATGCCGCACAGTGGAACAACAATCAAACCCTCAACTTCGTATCCGGAGGGCGCTACCTGGGTACTTACCATCCCTTCTCCGGCTGTCTTGAAGATTTTAACTCAGGCCCCGTCAACGGCACCTGGACCATCACCATTCAAAACGATCCCTCTCCATTTTATGGTGGTGCCATCCTCGACTTTCGGCTCATCTTTTGCGATGACAGAGGCGTGGATTGCTGTTTTGCAGATCCCGGGCTGCTCGTTCCGGCAACACAGCTCGAAGTATGCCTGGGCGCCGATACCCTGTCCAACCTCGATTTCGCTCCCTTCTATCCGGGTCGAACGCCGGATTCTACCGTGTTCGGCTACACCTATGTAATTGCACGGGATGAAATCATCATCGCCTACGATACCCTGGTAGATTTGAGCAGTGCCCTGCCCGGTGAATACCAGGTCTGCGGATTATCCTACGATTTGGCAACGGTGGATGATATCCCCCCGGTGGATGCCCAGATTACCATGGACAGCCTTCGCAACAACCTCGACGGCTTCGACCCTTCGTTTTGCGGAACCCTGACCCCAAGCTGTGCCAATATCTTCATCAGCAATCCTCCAGACAGCACTTTTCTGCAGGAAACCCGATGCTTCGGCGACTCCGTCGTGGTAGGACAAACCGCATTTTACACCAGCGGCATCTACACTCAATCCCTGGATGGCAGCGGTGGGTGTGACAGTATCGTGCAGTTGCAGCTCCAGATTTTACCTGAGGCCGCATCTTCCCTCGACCGCACCATCTGTGCGGGGGATACCGTGTGGCTTGGCGCTGAGGGTTATTTCGAGACCGGCGTGTTTTCCCAAATCCTGAGGGCCTCCACAGGTTGCGACAGCACCATCACCCTCAACCTTTCCGTACTCCAAGCGGATACTGTTCAGCTAGATACCGCCATTTGTTTCGGCGATACTCTTTTCGTGGGGGCCATTCCTTTTTGGTCTTCAGGGAATTTTACTATTCCCCTGCAGTCCGTCTGGGGTTGTGACAGTATCGTACAGCTTCAGCTTGATATTATTGACATTGAGGCGGGTATTGCCATGCCCGATATCCTCACTTGCGCTCAACCTTCCATCACGCTCAACGGGCAGGTCATTCAGGGCGGTACCGCACTAGATTATGCATGGACCGGGCCCGGAATCATTTCTTCAGCAGACTCCTTGTCCGCTGAAGTAAATGCCCCCGGCTCCTATTTATTGGAAATTGCTCATCCTGTGTATGGTTGTGCAGATACTGCATTGGTTATGGTGATGATAGATACCATCGCTCCGATATCCGATGCAGGGCCGGATCAGGTCATCACCTGTCAGGATACCGTAGTACTGCTGAGGGGGGATTCAACTACACTCGGAGCCGAAATGCGATATTCCTGGCAAACGAATAACGGACAGTTCGCAGGACCTACCAATCAGCCTGGCGTACAGGTAAATGAGGGGGGCGTGTATTTATTGTTAGTGGAAAATACCATCAATGGCTGTGTGGACACTTCCGATGTGCTGGTATTGGTGAATCAGATGCCACCTGTGGTAAATGCAGGAGAGCCGGTAGTACTCAATTGCGCAATTCGCGAAGCTCAATTAGACGGGTCGCTCTCCGCTGCCGGCCCCTCACTGGAATACCAATGGAGCGGCCCTTGTCTTTTGGGCGACACCAATCAGCCCATAGCCACGGCCGATTGCCCCGGTCTTTATATTCTGGAAATCTATAGCGCTGAGAACGGATGTAGAGCCTCCGACTCCGTCTCTGTATTTTTGGCGCAATCCACAGCGCTGGCCATCACGCCGGATACACTGTGGATTTCCTGTGAAAGCGGAACCGTTCAGATTGATGGATCCTCCTCCGTCTTTGGGGTTTTCCAATGGGAGTACAACGGTGCGCCTGTTTCTTTTACAGAGATTAACCCGGTGGTTACCTTGCCGGGGACTTATGTGCTGCACGTCAATACGCTTTCCCTGGATTGCCCGGATTCAGATACTACCATAGTTGTGCTGGACTGTTTCATCGAGGCATCCATAGCTCCGGTTGATACCCTCACCTGTACATCTCCGGCAGCCACGCTTGTTGGCAGTGTGACGACATCCGGGGGAGGAGCCCTTTTTCAATGGAGCGGCCCGCCCGGCTGTATCGTGGGAAATCCTGCAGATGCTGTCGTACAGGCGGTTTGCCCAGGAACCTACCAATTGGTAGTCACAAGCCTGACCACCGGAGTGTCGGATACCGCCGAGATAACACTGGTGTCAGATCAGATTTTACCCACTGCAGAAGCCGGGCTTGCAGATACCATTACCTGTGTACAGCCCTTTGGTATCCTCGATGGGCGTAGTTCCTCCACAGGGGCACGGTATCGCTATGAATGGACGGATGCCAATGGCCAGGTGGTCGGCCAATCCGTGGTGGATACCGTATTCCAGCCGGGAGGGTACTTTCTTGAAGTCACGGATACGGTGAATGGCTGTATCGCTGTGGATTTTGTAACCATCTCCCAACAGACGGACTTGCCCACCGTCAATTTTGGCAATACCATCTTTCCTTGCGACAGAGATTCCTTTTTATTGCGTGCATTCCCCGATCCTGTAGGATTAAGCTATCTGTTTTCATGGTCAGGGCCGGGACTGCTATCGCCGGCTGACGTGTCGGAAGTATGGATAGATACCACCGGATTATATGTCCTGGAATTGACCAATGCCATCACAGGTTGTAGTACGGTAGCCAATATTTTGGTCACACAGCCAAATTGTGGCCCTTGTCTGGCTGTGGCTCCTCCGGATTCCATAACCTGCCAGCAGCTCAGCGTTGAATTGCTGGCGTCTTTCTGCGCACCATGTCCCGGCTGTACCTTTTCATGGACTACCATTTCCGGGGAAATCCTGAATGGAGCCGGCACTCTGAGCCCGGAAGTACGAGCCGGAAGTTATCGCCTGAGCGCCACGGATACCTTTGGTATTACCAACAGTTTGGTGGTGCTAGTACCCGCTGACAATACACCGCCTGCAGCAGATGCCGGCCCCGATCGCGTATTGACCTGCCGTGATACCACAGTGCTTCTTGGCGGACCGGGGAGTGCATCAGGACCAGAAATATCCTACACCTGGTTTTCGGCCTCCGGGGTCACTCCTGAAAACCCTGACAGCAATTTCACCCTTGCAAATCTACCGGGTATTT
This sequence comes from uncultured Saprospiraceae bacterium, assembly GCA_964439115.1. Classification (GTDB taxonomy): domain Bacteria; phylum Bacteroidota; class Bacteroidia; order Chitinophagales; family Saprospiraceae; genus UBA2329. Next base: position 2,712 of record CAYTNI010000165.1, on the reverse strand, counting down.
ATTGGCTTCAGGTTGCCGATGCGCGAACCGGATGTACTGGTCAAGATACGGTTATTGTGGCAACCGATACAATTTCCCCCATCGCAAATGCCGGTCCGGACCGGCAGATTACCTGCGTTTCCTCCTTTGCCATTCCTGACGGAAGCGCTTCCTCTCTGGGGGATAACTTTGCATACCAATGGACGACCTCGGGGAGCGGATTTATCGCCGCCGGGGATACCACGTTGAACCCCATCGTCAATACCATCGGCTTCTATTGGTTGCAGGTGACGAACCGCCTGAATGGCTGTACGGCTTCCGACAGCATGCAGGTATCCCCTGCCACACAACTACCCACCGTGCCGGATATCCCCGACCAGGTACTGACCTGCCGGGATACGGTGGTTCAGCTCAATGCCGGGATTGAAGATACTACAGGGTTTTCCTATCAGTGGTGTGAAATGCTCAACGGCAACATCCCTTCTTCCTGCACCTTTGGACAGCAAAGAGATATTCAAGCGCCCGGTGTTTACCGATTTGAGGTCACTCAACTTGCCACGGGATGCCGCAATGCAGATTTTGTCACCGTAACGGCTCATCTAACACCACCTGCGGTAGATGCAGGCTCGCCTCCGGGTATTTTGAATTGTACCCAACCTTTACTTCAGTTAAACGGCAGTGTGGAATCAGAAGGTATGCCGGTGGATATTGTCTGGTTTGGCCTGAATGGAAATACGCCTACGCCCGCCCAAAGCCTTCAGCCCTTCGTAGATGCACCGGACACTTACGTCCTTCGGGCTACCAGGGCGGATAATGGTTGTGTGGGCGAGGATTCTGTAGTAGTCGTGCTCAACGATAACTTTCCTGAAGCTTCCGCCGGTCCGGATACCAGCCTCAACTGTCTGATTACTCAAATCAGGCTCCAGGCTGCTGCCCAAACCATTGGGGCACCGGTGGAATGGGAATGGACAACCTCCGATGGCAATATTGTAGATGGCGCACAGACACCGACGCCTTTAGTGAACCAGCCGGGAAGTTACATCCTGGTGATTACGGATCCTGCAAGCGGATGTATTGCCAGAGATACCATCCTGGTGGGCTTGAACCGCAACCCTCCCGAAATTCGCGTGGATGCGCCCAATGGCCTTACACTGAATTGTGCCTTTAACATGCTTGATTTGGATGCCTCCAACAGTATGCCGCAGTCAGACGGTCCTTTGCAGTTTCAATGGACGGGAGAACCGGGCACTGTCCAGGGCGATCCGACAAGTGCCGGTGTAAGGGTTATCGGGGTAGGTTTTTACCGCGTTATCGTCACAGATGTCGGCAATGGATGTGCCGACACCTCCCTGATACAAATAGGTGGTAATTTTGAAGTGCCTCAGGTTACTGTTACGCCTCCCTTATCACTTTCCTGCGCGCGGCTTTCGGTAGCTTTGGTTGGTCAAAGTATGCCATCCGGAAGTTTTATGCAATATGACTGGATAACTCCCTCTGGGGATACCCTTTTGGAAAGTACAGTCGAACAGATGGTGACAGTATCCGGAACCTATCAGCTTCGCGCTACCGATACCCGCAACGGATGTTCGGCCTTAGCCTCAGTTACGGTAGGCCTTGATACGCTGCCGCCTGTGGCCAGGATTGCTGACCCCGAACCATTAGATTGTGGTCGGCCCAGTACTACCTTGAACGGAACCGCTTCTACAGGAAGAGGTACACTCGGCTTTCAATGGAGCGGACCTCCGGGAGGTATCGTCTCAGGGGCTGCTGCACCGGTGGCGGTGGCCGGCGCACCGGGTATTTACTTTTTAATCGTCACGGAAGGAATCAATGGTTGCCGGGATACCGTTCAGGCAGAAGTTCAGCAAGTAACAGCACCCATTACAGGTGTGGAAGTCACTGCAGAGTCGCCCGATTGTTTTCCAACAGCCGATGGATCCATAATAATTGATACCATTCTCGGAGGTACGCCGCCATTTGAGATTGCTTTTCAAGGAGGTGCATTTGGAACGCAGCGAAGGTTTTACAATTTGGCACCGGGAGCTTATGTCATAGCCATTCGAGATGCGGCATCCTGTACGCTGGATACCCAGGTGGTAATCTTGTCACCTGCACAGCTTACCGTGGATTTGGGCCCTGACACTCTGATTCGGCTTGGCGACAGTTTGCGTTTGTTCGCTTTGGTCAATCTGCCGGCAGGTAGATATCGGTGGTGGGTGGATGGTCAATTACGGCCAGACACTGCGGATTTTTTGCCATTACTTCCTAATGGAAACGCCAATATCAGGGTATGGGTAGAAACTGCTGATGGCTGTACGGCTTCAGACTGGATGGATGTTTTTGTCGAAAGGGAGCGGCTTTTTTTTGTGCCTAACGCTTTTTCGCCCAACGGGGATGGTCATAATGACCGATTTACCCTGTTCAGTGCTGAGGGGGTCAAGGAGGTAAGATCCCTGCGGATTTTCGACCGCTGGGGGCAATTGGTATTCTGGAAGAGAGACTTTCAGCCTAATGACCCTGAATTGGGTTGGGACGGCACCCTGGATGGCCAAATGCTCAATCCGGCAGTTTTTGTGGTGATGGCCGAAGTGGAACTCAGCAATGGTGAGATCGCCGTTTACCGAGGGGATCTGACCCTGATGCGTTAAGTTGACACCTGGGCGTAAATCATACTGTCGCAGGATATCTTTATTTCAACGGTCAGTGCATGAAAGGCATCCAACCCATAAATTG
>CAYTNI010000164.1:0-6989 GCA_964439115.1 uncultured Saprospiraceae bacterium | reverse complement strand
GAGGCATTGACCATACTTCTCCGGGACATGATTTTGCCGGGAACGCCTACTCAACCTCAACTTTGGTGGAGTGGTATTATGGGTGTAGGTGAGGAGAAACGTCCCATTGTTCAACAACTCCATGAGCGGCTTACTGTAGCTGTGCGAATGGGGGGAATGGGTGTCGCAATTGGCACATTGGTGGGTGAAGAGGCTGCTGAAATGGCTATATTTGCCGGAAAAACATGATAAGGGTTCTGTTTCTGGCATTGTCCATTGTATTGGGTTTTTCATCTTGTAATTCCGTGGATAAAGGCCAAAGTGCTGTTTACGGGAGTTTTTTTATCCGCTATATGGAAGAGGGAGGCTGGTTGCAATCCAATGTTTCCTTTTATGAAGGCGATACCATTGCCTCGGCAAGACCCAAAATATGGAAGGGTGGTGTTTCATTGCTCGGCAGTGCCATGGATGCCCGTCGCTTGCCCGGGGATGAGATTCGATACATCACGGATCGGCAAATTGATTTTATCACAGATTACACCTTTCGCTTTTCAGATGACCAGGCGGCGTTGCGGGAAGTAAAAACCAATATCCAACCCGTCAATCCAATGAGCATCAAGGCTCCTGCTTCCAAAAGTGCAGGTTTAATTTTTGAGCATGGCGGCAAATCCCTGGAATCCGGAGAGAGCATCGTGATTTTATTGTCGGATGAGCTTGGGCAAACCTTCACTATCGAAGTAAACGGACCACAGCCCGGCAACAGCATTGTCTGGAATGGAGGTCAGGTAGAGCGCATTCCTCCCGGAACTTTCCAGTGGTATGCGGTTCGCAAAAACCAAAAACAGTTTAAGGATGGTTACATGGATTTTTCCATTGAGACGGAATATTACTCCAAACCCGTGTCGGTTGAAATTTTACCCTGAGTGAAGGGGTCAGAAAAGTGGTCGAGGCTTAATCTTTACAAAGGAATCAGCTTTCTCCTTTTTGTTTTTTGCCGGATAGGCGGATGCTCTGAATAAATTCGTTGAAAGACGCGTATTCTTTGCGAAAACTGACACCTGCTCCAATTTTCAGGCGCCGGCCTCCGATGTCGGGCTGAAGCCTTTGATATACTTTCAGGGTAAGGCTTCGGTCGGCGCTTATAGCATATTCAATAACGATATCATTGCCAAAAAAGGCACCCCCTGCGCCGGGTGTGGGGGTCAGCCTGCCGCCGGTGTCCAGGCTGCCGCCCACCACAACAGATAGGCGGTCGTTGAAGTAGTTTTGCCGAAGGGTGACCTCAAACTCCTCACCTCTGGCAAAGGAGGTATTACCCTGGGTTTCCCCCGGGCGGTACTGGCTGTAAGCAACCTGAAAATCAATGCCTGATAATACTCTGCCGTCTTCGATAAACTCTGAAAACAAGTCGGTCAAGAGAAGTGACAACTGATTGGATACCAATTCACTAACTGTATTATAAATCACATCTGGCGCCTGGATGACATTGAGGTCAGAGGGTAAAAACTGGCCGGCGACGATGAGCCCGAATGCCTGTCGGTTCAGCTCATTGAGGTCTTGCTTGAGCAGTCGGAGTTTACTGTCTGCATAATTTTTTAATTTTCCGGCAAGTTGTGGAAAATCAATATTGAAGTTGATTTGAGGTTGAAACAGTTCCCCGTCCAGGTTCAGGATGAGATCTACCTGGGTTCCCTTGGAGGCCTCGGCTTTAACCTGGGGTTCCTCACCGGCTAAAAACTCGGCGAGGAAGGAGGATACGGAGGTATTGATACCTTTATATTCTGCGTCGAGCCGGATGATGGCTTTGTAGGGGTCTCCAGACCATTTTATGGAACCGCCCCTTTGCACCTGAAATTTTTTATTGATGACACTATACAGCGTAAACAGGTATTCCCCCTGTTCGATGTTGTAGTCGCCGAACATCTGGAAGCTACCGTTTCGCGGCACCAGGATGCGGATATTGCCGCGGCCTTTTCCTTCCAGGATATCCCCGGCCTGTTCATCAAAAATCATTTTCATGACCCCTTCCTGGCCTATGGTCAGGTCCATTTCAACACTCATGCCTTTGGGCGACGGTGGAGCCTGCCCCGCAGATTCCAATCGTGGTTTATTCCGGCGATCCACAAAATGAATATAGTTGATACTTTGGGCCTCCCGCTCTGAGCTGATAGGGATAACCAATGTAGAGCTATCGTTTACCGTACCTTTGATATAGGCGTCTATTCGATCCATGGGGCCGTTAAACCGCGCATATCCACTTCCCAGCGCATGGCCATAAAACTGTTTATTATCCCCTTTTTGGGTATCCAGGGCGAGAATGCGATTCGTATTCAGCACAGCATCCATGCGCAGACTTTTCAGTCGGGTATGCCGGATACCGCCGGTTAGGGTAGCTGAATGCCCGTATTTGTCTTGTATTTTTACCCCGGAAGCGTCAAAAAGCCACTCATCGTTCATTTGAATAATAGCCTGGTCAAAATGATAGGCTGTTTTGAGGTAATTAACCATAAAGGCTCCCTGGTTGGCAACGAGATTACCTTCAAGGCCAATTTGACCTCTCCTGGTTTGCAAAGTAATATCTCCGTTGACCTCTCCGCGGGTACCCGATACCACGCCTTGCATGAAATACTCCGCAGTTCGCAGCGGAACGCCCGATAGGTTGAAGGTGGCAAAGAAATATTTCCGACGCAGTTCCTCATATCCGCGACTTACCGAGGAGCCCTTGATATCCTGTAAATTATAAAAGCCGCGCCCCCAAATTTGGGAAACATTATTCTCCAGGCTCATCAGGGCATTGATACGCCCTTTGAGGTTGGGTGCGGAGGCTTCTAGGCGAAGGCTTCCCCAATCATCATTATTTATGAGCATGGTATCAGCTATGACAGCCATATTTAGGCCTTCCATCTGCTGGAGATTTTCAATCCATGCATATAGGTTGAAATTTCCTCCGAACTCGAGTTGAGGATAGTTCCAGTATTTGTCAATGAGGTGGAAATCGAAATTCAGGAAAGCAAGACGGGCACCTTTCTCCTTATAATTTTCAAGACCAATCCGGAATTCTTCATGCTTGAGGATCATATTGGAAAAATGTACGCCATTGCGGGTAAAGCGCACATGGTTTTCCTTGTCAATAACCCAAAGAAGGTTCATTAGGGTGAGGTTGGTCTGATCGAAATGCAGGCTTAACTCCGTGCTATCCACAGTTGTCAGAAGGCCGTCTAAATGAAGAATTTCCAATAGTTTGGCGCCACTGGACTGATAGGTCAGGCCGAAATCTAAGGAGTCGTTAAATAATATTGCATTGAAAAAGACCGGGTTGGTCAGGAAAATTTTCTCATTCAGAAATGTAGAATCCACTCCTGTATTCAATTCAGCCACCCCATTTTTTGCATTCCATTGAAAGGTAAAGCCATTAACCTTCAAGTTACCGTATTTGAATTCCGGCAGGATTGCCTCGAATAAAAGAGCATCAGACTCTTCTTTATAATCTCCACTCACTTCCAGGTTCTTTATAGCTGCCAATTGAGGTGAAATAAGATAGTTGAACCCCTTTGAATCCTTGACGTTAAGCCGGAAGCTGAACCGTGCAGGTGACGGGGTGCGTTTAAGCGGCTTCATTTTTAAATAACTGGCAAAGCCGGCGTGGTTGCGCAACAGATGATCCTGGAAAATACCCGGTAATTGCTCCATTTCGAAAATTCCGGCCACCTCTGCCTCTGCTACATCAGAATCCAGTCGTAGAATACGCTGGCCTACTTCTGTAAAGCGGGACTCCACAAGCACCTTTGCCACAGTGAAGGTTTCATCCTGATTTAAAGTAATTCCAAGGTCGGAAATTTGGATAGACCCTTCGACATTGGACAGTTTGTTGTTGCGGATGTTCAGGTCAAAATTACCCGAGATGGTGAAGTCCTTTTCAGTTAAATTAAGCGCCTGAAGGTAAATATGTTTGAGGGCCGCCTTGAACTTGAATTCAGGTACTTTCCTGGTGAAATCCAATTTGCCGTTGAAGGTTAGATCCACGTTGTCGTCCTGAATGGCGAAATCACCATCAAAAAGGTTGCGGTTGAGTACCCCCGAAAGTGTAGCATTTTTGTATTCATACTGTTTAAATACAAAACTGCGCAGTTGGGCTGAAAGCTCTGCACTGGCCGTGGAGGCCACCAATCCGCGGCCTTTTTCTACGGCAGCTTTGAGGCTGACTTTGCCGAAATCCGGATTGCTGGTCCATTTGCCAAGATCAAAATTCTGGAGGCTCAACTGGCCGGAATAGGTAGCCTTTTCTCTACCTCCGTTGAGGTTGAGGGTCATGTCTAAGTCGGCAAACCCAAGTTCTGAGCGCAGATTGCCATAGATAGTAAAGCCGGTGGCAAAAAAACCGTTTAGCGCGCCTGAGAACTGCACCCTGCCCAGCCTGTCGAAATTGGCCGGCAGATTCAGTTTGGGAATAATCTGTTTCAACATCCGCATATTGGTGCGGGCTTCCTGCAGGTCCACTCCAAAATATCCCGCCCCGGGGACGGTAATCTCCCGTAAATCCAAACGCCCACGAACCTTGAAAGCGCCTTTTCCAAGGGCAATTTCAAGGTTCCTTCCGGAAAGGTCATTGACCGTTCCGCGCACGCGGCCCTGGATTTGGAAAGTTTCAGCTTTGTTGTTGATAAAGAAGGTATTGCGCTTCAAACCCGGTGCAAAAACCATTAAGTCCTCCACGGCAAGGGTAGCCTCGCGGAAACGGGCATCCATACCTACGGAATTCGTAAAATCCGAAAAGGCACCAAAATCCTCAAAAGAAAAAACCAGGGTATCTCCCAGTCGGGAGTCGGGTGTTACCAGGTCGAGACCTTGAAGGGCTATTCGCTTTGGCGTGACCATCAAATCATTTACGGCCAGTTTTTGCAGGGTGAATCCACTGGCGCTGGCGGCGGCAATGTTTTCTACCCTTCCACTCAGCGTATCGGTGAGGAATTTAAAATCCCTGAGACGGATGTCTATACTGTCCAGATCGAGGTGTCTAAAATCCAGTTGATCTGGTGGGCTTGTTTTTCGGGGGGATTTCCTCCAATTGTGGAAAATAAATCCGCCTTCGGAAATTTCCAGATTGTCAAGTTCGAGGGTCCAGGAAAGGGAATCCCCGGAAGGTTTTTTTTGCCTGATTGCACTGGGTATGGCTACGGGCAGTGGGTTGCCGATTTTTGATTCTATGCGGATTTTCGGCTTATCCAGATCCATCTGATCCATCCTGATAATTTTTCGGGCAATATCCATGGTGTGTATCTGGACAAGCCCCTGCGGAATATGGGCATCCAAAAAACTGCCTTTCACAGAATCTTTCAAAGAGTAGGTTACATTTTGCAGGAAAATTCTTTTAATGGCAAATTGAAAAGGTTCTTTTTCAGGTTCTTTTTCCTGGGTAAAATGTGCCAGCAACCAGTCCAGGTTGCTTTGAGGAGCATGTAGTGGCCTTCGAACTTTGACTACTACATCGTAGAGTGCTATTTCATCCAGTTCGAGACCTCTTTGCCAAAGTGCTACCGGGTTGGAGTTGATACTAGCAGTAAGCCGCTTGCCGATAAGCAAGGTATCGCAGTCTGGATCCTCCACATAAAGTCCCTCGATGACGATTCTGTCCAGAAAAGCTATTCCTACCCGATCCAGAGAAACCCGGGTGCCTAGATAGTCTGAGAGTTGTTGGGTAACTGCATCGGCTAATCGGTTTTGAACTGCAGGAATCTGAATCAGTACAGTTAAGGATAGAAAAAATACCAACACCCACACGAGGACGCCCACTATCCAGCGACCTGCGACATACATCCACCTTTCCCGTTTATCTTCAGGGGCGGGTGGTAATGCGTTGTTGGTATTTTCTTCCATTATGGTTGATAATAGGGTTAGCCAGCGCTAAAATTGCCGTCAATCCCTTTCTGATCAAGATACAATAATTGTAGCCTAAGTTGCCGGCAATTCATGTTTTAACAAGCATTTAATACAAAATCTAAGGCTCTGCGTTCCGACCAGTACGTTTTTTTCGACCCAAAGGTAACAAATCCTACGTGGCCCCCGAAGCGCGGTGTTTCTAAATACAGCCAATCCGATTGTTTTGCCTGCTCTTCCGGGAAGCAGGCGGTACTCAGAAATGGATCATCTGCAGCATTGACCAAAAGTGTAGGAATAGTAATTTTGTCGAGCACCAGATAACTTCCGCAGGTGGCGTAATACGTGTCCGCATGGCCAAACCCATGTAAGGGAGCCGTGAATCGTTCGTCAAATTCTCGTAAACTTGAAGGCAGCGGCTTATGGGCGCTAATCAACTCTGGAAAAAGGGTCGCCTTTTGTATCATTTTGGGGTTAAGTGTGTGCAAAAAACGCCAAACATACAACCTGTTTTCCGGCCTGCCAATTGCGGCTTCAGCGCTTGGTAAATGGCAGGGAACACTAAATACTACCGCCCGTTTCAACTCTGGGGCGAGCGCATTGCCTTGTTCTCCGAGATACTTCAGGATGATATTACCGCCAAGGCTAAATCCTACCAATACAATTTCTCTGTAATGGCCTGTTTGCAGCAAATGTTCCAAAACTAGGTGTAAATCATCACTCACCCCCATGTGGTAAGCTCGAGGCAGGCGATTGGGTTCCCCGCTGCAGCCACGCAGGTTCAGCGCAACGCCATCCCATCCTTGTTGATGGAAGGTTTTGAGCATACCCTTCACGTAGGCTCGCTGGCTGTTGCCTTCCATGCCATGAATAACGAGCACCAGCTTGTCTTGCTGATGCCTTTCCAACCAGTCCAAATCCAGGAAATCGCCATCCGGCAATTCAAGACGCTCCCGCCGATAGGATACCCCTTCTACCATTCGGAACATGGCGGCAAAAACGGTGTTCAGATGCCCGTTTTGCATCAGCAGGGGAGGCCGGTACGAAGAGACGGAGACTATTGGCATTCGTGGAATTTGAATAAATCAAAGATACGTCTGTTGCTGGAAATACAGAACAAATATCATAATGACATT
>CAYTNI010000163.1:0-6989 GCA_964439115.1 uncultured Saprospiraceae bacterium | reverse complement strand
ATGCACCCGTGGAGGACATGCATGTACTAGGGGTGGGAGAGCCCGAAGGCAGGACCTATTGGATTCCGGTCGGTCAAGTTCTACGTCCTCGGGGTCAAGGGTACTTCTGAAGAGAGAATCCAGGCCACCACGGGAAGACCTTTGCCTGTTTTTCGAAACGGCACCGGTTTGTGTAGGAGGAGTCCTTTGCTGAAAATGCTCTTCGAAAGAATCCTCAAACGCTTCCTGAAGAAAGGAGTCCAGGTCGGAAGAGAAACTCTTATGGTAAGATTTTGGAGATTCGGAAATACGAACCCTCGCTCTTCGCTTGGAAGGAGCGCTCGGCTCGGGTAATTCAAGCGTAACTACAGCTCCCTCCTCAGGTCCTTCCACGGAGCCCTCAAAAAGACCATCCCAGCCGTCGGTAAATTTTTTTCTGCTCATACGCGTTGTTGCCGTTGCATAGGTGGTGAGGCTGATAGCGTTTCCAGTCGGGCCAAAATCTCCTTGCAAAGGTTGAGGTAGTCATCAGCGCCGGGGCTATTAGGACTGTAGCTGAAGATATCCAGACGCTGAGAAGGAGCCTCCGCGAGTGCCACATTATCGCGAATGGTGGTTTGAAACACCTTTTCCCCGAAATATTTCTTAATCATGTCCAGCACGTCGCGATTCAAAATCTTGCGATGGTCGTGCATGGTTGCAAATACACCCCCGATTTCTAATTGCTTGTTCAGACGGAAACGAACCTTGTCAATGACCTGCTTGATCTTGGCAAGACCCTGAAGCGCCAGAAACTCGGTTTGCATTGGAATGAATACATAATCGCTCGCCGTAAGCGCATTGAGCGTCAATAGGCCGAGAGAGGGCGGGCAATCGAGTACGATAAAATCAAAATCACTTCTGACCTGCTCGATGAGCTCTGCGAGGATATATTCCCGACCGGCCTCATTGAGCAACTCGGATTCCAGCCCAGACAACTCCAGGCGGGATGTCACTACAGCCAGATTCTCCTTTACGGTATAGGGCTGAAGTTCCGCTTCTCCCCGAAATGCCTCATAGATGGTAACGGGTTGACGCGGCACGCCCAGTGAAATGGACAAGCTGGCCTGCGAGTCGAGGTCAATCAAGAGCGTGCGGTGACCAAGATGGGCGAATCCCGCTGCAATATTGACTGCGCTGGTTGTTTTGCCAACTCCTCCTTTATGATTCAACAAAGAAAAAATAACTGCCATACAGGTAGATATTTAGCTGCTTTTATGCTGTAAAGAACGCCTTTTGTTTTGAAAAACCCAAAAAAAGCGGACAATGGATTAAATATCAAACTGAATTCCTTGTGCGAGGGGTACGGATTTACTGTAGTTAATCGTATTGGTTTGCCGTCTCATATAGGCTTTCCAGGAATCAGATCCGCTTTCCCGACCACCACCAGTTTCCTTTTCACCGCCGAAGGCTCCGCCGATTTCGGCACCGCTGGTGCCGATATTGACGTTGGCAATGCCACAATCTGATCCCGCCACAGAGAGGAATTTTTCAGCTTCGCGCATGTCATTGGTCATGATTGCGCTTGACAATCCCTGTGGAACACCGTTTTGAATGGCGACGGCCTCTTCGAGATGCTTGTATTTCAACAGATATAATATGGGCGCAAAAGTCTCATGTTGCACAATCGCCATGTCGGGCCGTGCTTCGGCAACGCAGGGGCGTACATAACATCCACTTTCGAAGCCGGCGCCTTCCAGAACGCCACCTTCTACCACCATAGTGCCTCCCTGCGCTTGGATATCGCCCAGTGTACGGAGGTAGGCATCCACGGCAGCGCGATCAATCAATGGCCCAATATGGTTGTGCTGGTCGAGCGGATTTCCAATGCGCAGTTGTGCATAAGCCCGTACCAACTTTTCCTTAACTTCTTCATATATGCTTTCATGGATGATGAGGCGTCGGGTGCTGGTACAGCGCTGTCCGGCCGTGCCTACAGCACCGAAAATGGCACCAATCAGCACCACCTGCAAATCAGCACTTGGCGTAATGATGATGGCGTTGTTGCCGCCAAGCTCCAGTAAGCTGCGTCCAAGGCGGGCAGCTACGGCCTGACCCACAATTTTACCCATACGGGTGCTACCCGTGGCCGAAATGAGCGGCATCCGACTGTCGCGGGTCATCCATTCCCCTACGCGATAGTCGCCATTAATCAGGCAGATGAGGCCCTCAGGCAGGTTGTTGGCCTTGAGTACGCGTTGAAACAACAGTTGGCAGGCGACGCCGCAAAGCGGAGCTTTTTCAGAGGGTTTCCAAACGCATACGTCTCCGCAAACCAGAGCAATCATCGCATTCCAGCTCCAAACGGCAACTGGAAAGTTGAAAGCCGAAATGATACCAACCACACCCAGGGGATGCCATTGTTCGTACATTCGGTGATGAGGACGCTCAGAATGCATGGTTAAGCCGTAGAGCTGACGGGACTGCCCGACGGCAAAATCGCAGATATCAATCATCTCCTGCACTTCGCCCCAGCCTTCCTGCAGGCTTTTTCCCATCTCGTAGGACACGAGCCGACCGAGAGGGTCTTTGAATTCGCGCAGCAAATCGCCGTACTGGCGAACAATCTCTCCACGTCGTGGTGCGGGTATTTCGCGCCAGACCAAAAAAGCCTCCTGCGCTTTTTGCATAACAGTTTCGTACTCTTCAGCAGTAGTTTGGGAAACGGAACCAATGAATGACCCATTCACAGGCGAATACGATTCAAGTTTTTCACCATTTTGAAAGAAGTCTGTGCCCGTAAATGTGCCGGGGTTATGTGTAGCAAGGCCAAGTTGACGGAGAAAGTCAGTATTCATATCTTATGCGTTTAATAATGGAACAGGTTAATACCCGTCCGGAATGCAGTTGATTTTTCGCCGCAAAGATAATCAAATTATCCGACCTGAAATCAATCCGCGCTTACTGCATCCATGGCGCGGAACAACAGCCGGAGGCTAACTTCATCCCCCGTTTGGAAAAAGCCGCTAGAGTCCTGGATTTCAAGCTGGAGGTCGTAGCGCTTGTTGAGATAGTCCAAAAGCCGAATAATGGCCATATGCGTTTCCGGACTGGCGCCGCCGGTCTCCGTAGAGAGCCATACCCGCCGGGGTGGATATCCTTCGCCGGCATCCAGCGCCATGTGAAAGGGAGAACTAAGGGAACCATCCCGCCGAAACAACAGCCACAGCGGTTCTATGTGCGGATGTGGATACAGGCAGATGCCGCGCAGGGCAGAGTGACCCCTGATTTGAATGCCGGCACCGCTGATGCTCTCAAAGTGAGCATCCGGGGCAAGCGCCCAATCTTCCTCCCATAAATTATAAGTCCAGCCCATTATTCCGGCAATATCCGCCAACTCCTCCATACACGCCAATACCTGAGCCGTGCACGCCATACAACCCCTATATTGAATGCTGATACTCATCACTTTCCCTGTTAGAAGCGAATTTAAAACTAATTTCGCAATAATCAAACGTTATCTTCCTGAATTTTGCCGGCTATCGTATATTTGCCCCTTAAAGTACCAATCATGAAATTCAGCGTTTCTTCCTCAGAATTGCTCAAGCAACTCCAGATTGCCGGCGGCGCCATCGGCTCCAATCCCGTACTCCCCATTCTGGAAGATTTCTTGTTTCAGATTTCCAATAACCAGCTCAGCATCACCGCGTCAGACCTGGAAACCTCCATCATTACCCAGATGGAAGTGGTTTCCGATAGCGATGGTACCATTGCCGTACCGGCAAAAATATTGTTGGAAACGCTCAAAGCCCTACCCCAACAGCCGGTAACGTTCTCCGTCAGAGAGGACTTTACCGTTGAAATTACCTCCGCCTACGGAAAGTATCGCCTCGCAGGTGAAAAAGGCGAGGATTTCCCCAAAATGCCCGAAGCAGATAGTGTGAATGAGGTCACCCTCCCGGCTTCCGGCCTGATAAACGGTATTTCTAAGACGCTCTTTGCCACCAGTACCGACGAACTTCGACCGGCCATGACCGGAGTCTTTTTTCAGGTGGATCCCAATAAGCTCACCATGGTGGCTACCGATGCCCATAAATTGGTCAAGTACGCCTTTACCGATGTAACAGGCGATGTGACCGAAACTTTCATCGTACCCAAAAAGGCGCTCAACCTGCTCAAAACCGCCTTCGGCACCCAGGATAAGGTGGGCCTCTCCTTCAACAAGTCCAATGCCTTTTTCAAGGTGGGTGACACCCAGCTCATCTGCCGCCTTATTGATGCCCGCTATCCCGACTACAACGCGGTAATCCCCGTTGGCAATCCCAACCTTCTGACCGTACAACGGAGCGACTTCCAGAACTCGCTCAAGCGCATCGCCATCTATGCCAATAAAACAACCAACCAGGTTATCCTCAATATTGACGAAGGAAGCCTCACCATTTCTGCCCAAGACCTCGACTTTTCCAACGAGGCCGTCGAACAAATGACCTGCACCTACGACGGAGAACCTCTCATCATCGGTTTCAATGCCAGATTCCTCGCTGAAATGCTCGGCGTGCTCGAGTCCGATGAAGTGAAAATGGAACTTGCCGGGCCCTCCAGAGCCGGTATTCTCCTGCCCACCGAAGAAAGACCCGGCGAGCAAATTCTCATGCTTGTCATGCCGGTGATGTTGAGCAATTGATGCCGTTTATGAAGTGGATTGCCCCGCAGCAGAGTTTTTTGCTGGCTGTCCTACTCAGCGCCTGCACTACCGATGCACAAGCACCATTGACACCTGAAGAGGTCGTTCAGCAATATCAGGGTTTTATTGACATCAACCAATACGATGCAGCAAGCGCATTGAGTACACCCGCAGAACAACTGCGACTTAAGCAGGAGGCGCAGATTATGGCGCTTGCACCTCAGGATTCCACCGTGTTCCACACCCGCTTTAACCGGCTGGTATGCCGCCAGGAGGATACACAAACTACAATTTGCTCCTGTCAGATGGAAGATGAGTACGGGACTTACGAAGGTACTTTTCGGCTCCTGAAAGTAAATGGGGTTTGGCGCGTGGACGTCCCGGTGGAGGAAGCACCCATGGAACCTACCCAACCCCAAACTCGCTGACCATGCCCGAAAAAACCGGCTTGTTCTTCGGCTCTTTCAATCCCGTGCATATCGGCCATCTGATTATCGCCAATTATATGGCTACGCGAACCGACCTGCGACAGGTATGGTTCGTCGTGTCCCCTCACAATCCCCTTAAACCCAAAGAAAGCCTCGCTCGCGATTACGACCGACTACATCTCGTTCGCCTCGCCATAGACGATAACCCTCTTCTTCGAGCCTCAGATATCGAATTTGCCCTTCCTAAACCTTCCTACACCATCGACACACTAACGCACCTTCGAGAGAAGTATCCCAACAGAGACTTCGCCTTAATCATGGGGAGCGATAACCTTGCTACCATTCACAAATGGAAAAATTATGAATTGATTCTCCGCGACTACCAGCTCTATGTCTATAAAAGACCGGATGCGCCACTTCCCGAGCTGGCAGGACATCCTCATGTTCAACTTTGCGATGCGCCTATGATGTATATTTCCGCAAGCTATATTCGGGATTGCCTGCAATCGGGAACCTCTGTACAGTATCTTGTGCCGGATGCAGTGTGCCGGTACCTGGAAGGCAGTAACATGTATCGCTGATTAGTCGCACTATCTTTTTTGAAGCACCAGCTTTCGCACGGCATAGCCCGTTCCATCGTTTTTTTGCAAAAATAAGGTATAGACCCCGCCTGGCAAATCCCGGACATCCATGCGGAGGCGCTCCTCAAAGACCAGATTCCTGACCTGCCGGCTATTGATATCTGCCATGCGGAGCTTATAAATACCTGATTCAGCCATTTGTATTTCAACTTCGCTATCTGTCGGATTGGGTGAAATAAAAACTTCCACTGGACGAAGTTCCCGGATAGAGGTGGCACAGGCTGGCGGTGCTCCCCAAAATACTTCAATAACGACGCCAAGCGTAGCCGTAAGATTGGGGCATAATCCAGGGGATGCCCTGAGCCAATAGGCGCCGGGACGGGTCACCACCAGCGTATCATCATTCGCTCCGGCAATGGGCTGAGCGCCATCGAACCATTGGAAATTGAGCGTATATGGCTGCAAGGCGATGAGGTACATCGTGTCGCCGGGGCAAAACACCGCCTCTCCATTGGGCCCTGTTGAAAATTCACCTTCGCTGCGCACCACCAGCGGCAAAAAGACCAGACCATCTACCAATACTTCAGCGCTGCGCTCTATACAATTGTTGAGCGTGGCAGCTACCGAGACATAGACCGGCGTCTGGCTATAGTCCACCGTGAAATTGGACCCGTTAGCCCCGTTTACCGGGGAGGCGGTATTGCTGCCAAACGGCCGGATATACCATTGGTAGGCGTTGTAGTTTTGTGTGCCTAACGTGGTTTGGCCTTGTGGGCAAATATTGAGATTGCCGGTCACGGTAGGGGTGAATGGGCATTGACTCCATGCCGGCGAAGACAAAGCTAGCCAACATATAAAATTGGTCAGTAGGCGCATAGTATTTTTTTAGTAATAAGACAGATGTTTTTCCGCTTATGGTTGGTGCGGTGATTGCGAAAATAGGCATGGTTACGATTAAATGGCAAACGTTTTGCACGCTTTTGCGTTTTCATAGGATGATTTTGCAGAAAACCACGCTATGACGCAACAGGCAGATGCGATTATTCCCACTAGATGGGGCAATTTCCGAATGTTGGCTTTTGCGGAAGACTCGGATGAATGGATGCCACATCTCGTTCTTTTACACGAAAAGACCGATTTGAACGCGCCCGTACTGGTGCGAATCCACTCCGAGTGTATTACAGGAGACCTTTTTGGTTCTCGTCGCTGTGATTGTGGAGAACAGCTCAATGCCGCTATGGAGTTGATTGCCCGCGAGGGCGGCGTCGTACTCTACCTTCGCCAGGAAGGTCGTGGAATCGGTATCATCAACAAGCTGAAAGCCTATAATCTACAGGA
>CAYTNI010000162.1:0-7022 GCA_964439115.1 uncultured Saprospiraceae bacterium | reverse complement strand
AATTTATTTTAATTTATATAGTTTTGATAATCATTATTTTACACTTAATACAATCATTCAGCCATAGTAACTGCGCACAAGGACTCGAACAAGCCCCGGCCATCGGTATTGCCGAGTGCTGTTTCCGAGGCGCGTTCGGGGTGAGGCATCATGCCAAACACATTACGGCCTTCGTTACAGATACCGGCAATATGAAGGGCAGCGCCATTGGGATTGGCCTCGGCGCGGAGTTCGCCGGAAGGCGTACAATATTTAAACAGTATTTGGTCGTTGGCTATAAGGGTATTCAGCGTGGCGGCGTCAGCGTGATAACGGCCTTCTGCATGAGCGATGGGGATTTGCAGTACCTGACCGGGATTGAGGTCTGAAGTAATGGCTGAATTTGTGGTTTCCACCCGCAACCAGGTATTTTTGCAAATAAATTTCTGGTTGCTGTTGCGCAGCAGAACCCCGGGAAGAAGGCCGGCCTCACATAGGATTTGAAAGCCATTGCAGATACCCCAAACAAAACCGCCACGACGCGCAAAATCCACCACGGCGGGCATGATATGTGCAAACCGCGCAATTGCACCAGCTCGAAGATAGTCGCCGTAGGAAAAACCGCCAGGTAAAACGATACAATCTCCTTTTTCAAAACCATCCAGGGCTGTATCCTTATGCCATATTTTCCTAACTTCCTGGCCCATCACCTCACCGAGCACGTGTATCATATCATCATCGCAATTGGAGCCAGGAAAAACCACCACGCCAAATTTCATAAATAGATCTTTATGGGTACACAAATATTACACCGGCAAAGATAGCAATTGTTCTATCCTCTGAAAAATCTGTATTACTTCAAGGCAATGAGGTCGTGCAGGATAAACAGTGTTTCCCGGATATAGACATCTTTGCTTACCGAGCTGATGAAGTCTTCATTGCGGTTTTTCTTGGACTCATCGCCCTCCATGCCTGGCAAATCCACGGCCAGGTTGGCGACTCCGTTGTTGACCTGTTTTTCAAAGAGCGCATCAAACTCCTCGGATGCGTTTTCGCGCTCTTTCATCAGATTCCGATAGGCTTCCAATTGAAGAGGAAAGGCCGTTTGGTCGCGTTGTTGTTCAAATCGGCGTGCAATGCGATAGACCTGGCTGAAAACCTCACTTTTTTCCACGCGGGCATTGCTACGAGATTTGATTTCTTTGAGTTTGCCAAGTTCAAATACGCGTTGTTGGTAGGGTACTGAGGGAATTTCTGTCCATTCCATGGGATAGTCTTCCTCTTTTTCGCCAATTTGGATATTGTGATATCCGTCGGGCAGAATGATATCCGGGGTCACTCCCCGCAGTTGCGTGGAACCGCCGTTGATGCGGTAGAATTTCTGAGTAGTGACCTTTACTTCGCCAAGAGGTTTGAGGTTCTGGAACCCATTGACAGACTGGTCGAGGTTATAGAATCGCTGTACGGTTCCCTTGCCGAAAGTGGACTTGCTGCCTACAATCACCGCGCGGCCGTAATCTTGCAATGCAGCGGCAAGAATTTCTGATGCAGAAGCGCTCATAGAATTGACCATCACCACCAGCGGGCCATCGTATTGTACACGAGGATCAGTATCGGTGAGCACCTCCGGCGTTTGTCCGCGGGACTTCACCTGTACGATGGGCCCTTTTTCGACGAAGAAACCGGACATGCGCACCACATCTCGCAGGGATCCACCGCCATTGTCGCGCAGATCGAGTATGATGCCATCCACACCTTCTGCTTTGAGTTTGCCCAGTTCAATCTCTACATCTGTGGCACAAAATCTTCCATCTCTATTCTCAAAATCCGCATAGAAACGAGGCAAATAGAGATAGCCGATACGTTCCCCTTCCATTGCACCATCGAGAATAAGCGACTTGGCGAACCCTTCTTCCAATACCACTACATCCCGAATAATGGGGATGACCTTTACGGAGCCGTCTTTTTTGCGCACGGTCAGTCGTACTTCAGTATCTTTTTCACCGCGTACCATGGACACCACTTCATTTAGATCCATTCCGGTGATATCAACAGGTTCACCAGCGCCCTGAGCTACTTTAATAATGAGATCACCTTCTTCAAGTTCCTTTTGTTTCCAGGCAGGGCCTCCCACGACGACTTCGATAACTTTGGTGTAATCACCATCACTTTGCAGTCGGGCGCCAATACCCTCCAGCCTGCCGGAGAAGCGGATATTGAAGTTTTGTTTGTCAATAGGAGCCAGGTAGTTGGAGTGCGGGTCGAACAGATTAGTGATGGTATTGAGAAAATAGCCAAAACGCTCATCGCGCTTGACTTTATTCATACGATCAAACCATTGATCCATTGACTTGAGCGTTTCGGCACGAGCGCCGGACTCAATAGAGTCGAGGCTGAGCTTTTCCCCTTCGAACTGAGGTTTTTCCTGATCATCGAGTTTGGTAGCCACACGCGACAAGACTTCGTAGTGCAGGTACTGCTGCCAATACTCGTACAGAGCCGTTTCATCTTCGGCATAATCGCGCTTCTTGCCGTCCAGTTCAACCTTTTCTACCGATTCGGCGGGGAATCGGCTACCATCAGCGGCGGGCTCTTTGGTTTTTCCAGCCATAGCAACGCCATTGCCTGTACCAAGCGGAACGGGTGTTTGAAGGATTTCCTTGTAGTAGCCCGACGCTCTTTGAATACCGGCCACCAAAAGTTCGTTGGATACATCAAAGAAAGCCAGGTTCCCGGAGCGCAACTGGTCATCGAGCTGGCTGCGGAAAGGCACTAAACGCGCCACTTCCTGCTTGGTGAGGAAGCGTTTGCTCCCATCCATACGCTCCAGATAAAGATCGTATAATTTTTGGGAAAAATCGTCATTGAGGGTTTTCGGGTGGTAGTGCAACTGCTCCAGGTGAGTCAGTACAGATCGCACAAGCAGGGCATCTTTTTCGGGGTCTTGTGCTCCAAACTTCGGAAAGAAAGCCGCTGCGAGCAATAAAATTGCCGCGAGAGATAACATAATGTGGTTGCGCCTCATGATAGTGGTCATGGATTTTATAGTGGTGCACTCAAGTCAATTCCTACAACCTTTTTGCTTCAGGAAAGGCTGCTTCTTGCTTAAACGCGTAAAAGCCTTAAAAAGATACTTATTCCTGCAAAAAGTTTGTACGATTATCGTGCCAATACAGCGATTTGAGCAGTATTTATGCCGGAAATATCAAAAAATCTATTCCAAAGGATGGTTTACTCCGCCGATACTGCAAATTTAAACGATTCAGGTTCGCGCTCTCCACTCCTTATAACCAACACATACATGCCGCTGGCAAGATTACCGCCAAGGTCAATTTCGAAGTACGGCCCGGGGGCATTGTTACGACCTTTCAAGACCAGTCTGCCGGCAGCATCGAATATTTCGTAGTCCAATGGCGTTTCCAGTACTCCACTGAATGTAATCCCAAGGGTAGTTGAAGCAGGCGAAGGAAATATCCTGCTCACCAGGGAGGAAGAAGCATTGCGCTGCAAAGAAATCACGGGCGAATAAAACTCGTAGCTGTAATTGATGGATGGCTCCTCGTTAATCACCTTGAGTCGATAGAAGTACAAATTGCGCTGTGCCAGCGAGGTGTGGGTATATAACTGAGGCTCCAGGGTACGTCCTCCGGTTGCGTCCAACACTGCAATGCGCTCAAAATCACGGCCGTTTACGGAGCGCTCCACTTCGATGCGCTTACAAAAATACTCGGGTTCTGTCGTCCAATCCAGTTTTGCAGAAGTTGCTCCGGAGGTATAAGCGCCTTCAAAGCGGATGAGTTGCGTAATGAGCTCTCCCTCATACTTATCCACCTGGAAATCATCAAGTACTACACCGACATGGCTCCCCACGCCATCAGAGCGGAATACTACGCGGAATGCCACATCCTGAAATCCAGATAAAAAGCTGACATTCAGACGATAGCGCTGAAACTCCGAACGATTTCCGCTGAAGTAGCTCGTGCCTTCAGGAAACACTGCATCCGGAAGGTTGCTGTTTCGCTGGTTGTACCAACCGGCCTGCACGGTATCGCCGAGCACCCGCCAGTTTTGTCCGCGATCGGTAGAATACTCCACCCGAAAGCCGTCAAAGCCGGGGTGTATGCGCCATTTACCCCAAAAGCTGAACTCGTAAATGCTCTGTTGCGAGAAATCAAAGTTGGGCAAATATAGTATGGTGTGTGTATTTGCCTGATAAAAAGGCTCATTGATGCCGACGATGAAGGCGTTTTGACCGCTTTTCACCCCATCCTTACCTTGTATGGAAGAACGTCCGCGGCTAAACGCTGAGCCGGAAAGGGTGTGCACGCCGTACTGTTCACCGAGGGATTCAAAATCGCCGCCGTAACCCGGTCTGTCTGATTTCCAGGGTGTGGGCAGGTCTGGCAGGATTTTGATGGTGCCGGTGGTATTAAGGTTGTTATTGATGGTTAATGAAATAGGGTATTCTCCGATAGCGGAATAGGTGTGACGAGGATTTTCAATGGTATCCGTAGTGCCATCACCAAAGCTCCAGGTATAGCTGTCGGCATTGGTGGAAGGAGCGCCAAAAAATTGTACAGGCGCCTGAAGATAGGCCACTTGGCTGTATGCCATGCGCGCTGCTGGTGCTGCAAAGACATCGCAGGTAAACATACCTCGGCCATGGGTTGCTGCCAGCACGACCTTATCGGAACGACGCAAGCGCAGCATATCGGTGCGCACGAAGGGAATACCGCGCCCCGGCAAGGGGGGCAGCCAGGTAGTTGAACTTCCCTGGAGGAGTTCTGTCACCCATACACCCGCTTCAGTAGCCAGCATGGCCTGACGGTTGTTGTCAGGATTGAACAGGCAGAAGTTGACGGGCATATCCGGGAGGTCGCCCTCTACGTTGATCCAGGTTTGGCCACCGTCAAAGCTTTCAAATACACTGGGAAGGCCGTAATTTGAGATAGCTACCAACAGGTGATTGGGGTCACCGTCTTCGACGGCAATACCGGAAACGGTTCCGGCAAGAGGTGTAAGTGCCACGCCGGTTACTTCGGTGCCGGTATGCGCGTTATCCACCCTGATGATGCGACCATTGGAGAAATTGCCGAAATATACGCGGTTGGGCGTATTGGGATCGACGGTGACAGCAGCTACGTTGAGGTCAAAATCGGTGACGTCCACAGGTACGGTAGCGCCCGAATTGACAGACCATCGGTAGAAATCACCGTCCCTGGTTTGGGAATAAAGGATATTGCTTCGGCTGTCGTAATCGGAAGCGCTTAGAAAATTCCCATTGAGTGCGGCGCCTCCTGAAAAGGTTCTGCCACCATCGGTGGAAAGGCTGTACTGCGCATAGTAGAGCGATACCATTTGTATATTAGGTTCATCTTCGTCAATATGACAAAAGAAGCCGTCACCGCCGAGCACTTCGCGTCCGTCGGAAACCCCGATTTCACTGATGGCGATAGAGCCGTTGTCTTGTGTGCCGCCTATGGCATAGTTCCTTCCCGCTTCGGGGTGTATGGCGCCGGCGTAAAACTGGGAGGTATTGTAGCTGATGTTTCTGTCCTGAATGACTACCTGGGAAGGAGGTGCATTTCCTGTTTGGGTGCGATAAACACCTCCGTCGTTGAGGAAATAGATGATATTGCTGTTGTTGGGGTCATAAATCATGCGGTGTTGATCGGCATGGACATACTGGATACCGCCCCCGCCGAACCACTGGGAGATTTGCGTCCAGCCGGCGCCGCCGTTTACGGTCATGTGAAGATCTATGCCTCCGACGATGACGCGGTTGGGGTTAGTAGGGTGGATGACCACTTCCAGGTCATACCAGGCTTGCCCTCTGGCAAAGTTATCCATACCGAGCGCATTGGGCATGGAGGTCTTCGACCAGGAGAGGCCGCCATTATTGGTGCGATAAATACCCTCTACATCGCCATTTACGTCATTGAGGGCAAAGATTACTTCCGGATTGCTTGGCGCCACATCGAATTCGAGGCGGCCACTGTTGGAGGGAGGCCCCCCGGGAGTATTGGAAATGGAAGTCCATGAACCGATATTTCCGGACCCGGATTTAAAAATGGCATTGTTGGAAGCAACGAAAATCTGATTATCCGAGCTGAATTCTATGTCAAAGAATACTCCGGCAGATACATTGGAAACCCCTGAACCGATGACGCGCGTCCAGGTATTGCCATTGTTTTGACTTCTCCATACACCCCTGTTGGTAGTCACGTAAATATCTCCTCCGGGATGAATAAGCATTTTGTAAGAATATTGAAAATCTGCGGTTGCGGGCAGATGTTCCCAGGATTGTCCGCCGTCCTCAGAGCGAAATACGCCTATGCCTCGCACGCTGGCGAACTCCCCGGTGCAGAAGAACATCAGATTGGGATTGAATGGTGCCTGTACGATATCCATCACGGCAAGATTGGGGAAGAAATCGTTGATTGGCTTCCAGGTAGTGGTTGGTGCAGTGATGTCGTCGCAGCGCCAAAGGCCACCCGATACGCTGCCGGCCCAGATGCGATTGCCACTGGGATCATTGGCATCCACCAGCAAAGCGCGGGAACGCCCTCCTACGTTATTGGGGCCTCTTTCACGCCAACGGGCTGCGGCAATACCCTGACTTTTAAGGGGATCCTGCACCATGGCT
This sequence comes from uncultured Saprospiraceae bacterium, assembly GCA_964439115.1. Taxonomy (GTDB): domain Bacteria; phylum Bacteroidota; class Bacteroidia; order Chitinophagales; family Saprospiraceae; genus UBA2329. The sequence continues at coordinate 397 of CAYTNI010000162.1, read as the reverse complement.
TCCTGTTTACGGCGTGCCACGCCAACGGCATCCATCAATCGGGAGGAAGGTACATAACCCAGTGCGGGATCGAGAGTGCGCAGCTCCCGATCTCTGAAGGCCTGATCAATGCGCTGCTGTTTGGTTGCCTTGCGAAATAAGGGCTGCGGTGTATTTCCGGCAGGGCTGATGAGGCTTGTTATTTCTCTGGCAGATACGGGAATTTCCGGAGAATATGGCAAAGCCGGGGTGGCCGAAGCTTGATTTACAGATTCACCAGATTCTGGTGTAGATTGTTGAAGCAAAAAAATACCGCAGGAAGCGATAACGGCCATAGCTATCATCCATTTGCCTGCTTTGAGAAAAGCGTTCAGATTACTAAAGTGCATAGTGAGTAGTTTCAAATACGAAGATGCAA
>CAYTNI010000161.1:0-7027 GCA_964439115.1 uncultured Saprospiraceae bacterium | reverse complement strand
TATCTGGTAGCTGTCGCCGGAGTCTATAATGATAAAAAAAACTCCGATTTCTTTGATGACACCTTCCGAAGGGAATTCCTTGTCAAAAATATGAATGGTATCGCCCACCTTAGCAGGATGATTGAGAAATAAGATGATACTGGCCGTGATATTGGAAAGCAGGGACCATTGTGCGAAAAATGCCACACCCAGCACTGTGAGGAAGGAGGAAATAAATAAGAGCAACTCACCTTGGTCAACTCCCCAAATGATGAAAATGATAACTAATGCTACGGAAAAAAGGATGATGTAGGTGATTTTTTTCAGGCCGTCAAGCCGTTTGCGCTGCGCTTCAAACATGCGGTTTAACCGGGAGAAAAAGTGGGAAACAGCGAGTCGGCTTACTAATAGAAGAGCTAATACAATGATGGTCTGGATTAGCTTGGTATTATATGGCTCCATAGTGTCGGATTACGAGTGTCCTATACATACCTTTTGAATGAGGGTATTGTTCATATTTAATATTCCGTTCAAAGGAAAAGGATTAAAAAGCGGTTTTGGGGATATGTTTTGTTAAAAGAAAGCCTGAAGTTTGGGATTTTGAACCTAAAACATTTACTTTACATTGCCTCGTGATAATTTAGTCACCATGCGAAATCGTTGTTGAAAAGAATTCAAGATGTCTCCGTTCGTACACCGCCTGTACATTGGCGTTCTAGTGACCATTGTATTGGCAATAACCTTTTTATTAGCTGTAAAAGGAGTTTCTTATTATTCCACCAGCCTTGAAGAGCGTTTTTACCACCCTGACCATGAGCTTTTCAAGCCAAGTGGCATTTTGGGACATGGTCTTGGGATAGTAGGTACACTTCTTATTTTTGTTGGGGTCAACATGTATATTGCCCGAAAGCGCGTAAAGTTCATGGCGCGTTGGGGGCGTTTGAAGTACTGGTTGGAGTTTCACATTTTTTTGTGTACCCTTGGCCCGATAATGGTGCTTTTCCATACAGCTTTCAAATTTGGTGGGATTGTTTCCATTGCGTTCTGGAGTATGGTGGCGGTAGTGGCCAGCGGGGTAATTGGCCGGTTCATCTACATCCAAATCCCGCGGTCTATCGAGGGTCGGATGCTGAGCCTGCAGGAGATTCAGTTGCTTAAAGTCAATCTGGCTGAGGTACTGCCGGCAAATCATGGAATAGACCCAGTCCGCTTCGCAGAAATCTGGGAATATATTCGGACAAAGCCTTCGGCTCAGGGCAGTGGCCCGGGCGAATGGTTTCGCAAATATTTCTCGGATGTCCGCGTGCTGCAAAATGTACGCAGTAAGTTAAGCCATGATGGTTTTTCCAGGAAGGAGATTCGCCAGGTGACCTCGCTTATTCAGAACGAGCTGACTTTGAACAATCGCATCAGCCGGCTGCGCACCATGCAAAAATGGTTCAGATACTGGCACGTTATACACTTGCCATTTGCATTGATTATGTTGGTAATCGTACTCTTGCACACCGGCGTCACCCTGGCCATGGGTTACAAATGGATATTTTAATTAGCTACCCGAACAGCGATTTATCATGTTGCTTGAAGAAATTTTAGTCTATATCGCATCTTTTGTTTTTTGTGCAGCCATTGTCTGGGCGTATTTGCGCAAGGAGTCCAGATCTTCCAGAAAAGTGGCTGCCAAGATTGAGACGGCCAAGCAGGAAGGGCTTTTCGAACCGGTTTCCCTGTATCCCTCCATTGATTTGAGCCTTTGTATTAAAAGCGGAGCTTGCGTGGAAGCCTGTCCGGAAAAGGATATTTTGGGTATTCTCAAAGGAGGAGGAACACTCATCAACGCCTCGAATTGCGTAGGGCACGGTGCGTGTTTTCACGCCTGCCCGGTAGAGGCCATTTCATTAGTTATAGGTACAGAAAAGCGAGGAGTGGATTTGCCGCACGTAGCTGAAACTTATGAATCCAACATGCCTGGCTTGTACATTGCAGGTGAGTTAGGCGGAATGGGTTTAATCAAGAACAGCGTAGAACAGGGAGCCATGGCGGTAGAGAATATGGTCAGAGAGGGTATCCCCAAGGGCACCACAGCGTATGACCTGGTCATTGTTGGCGCCGGCCCGGCAGGCATTGCTGCATCGCTTACTGCAAAAAAGTACCAATTGAACTTTCTAACCTTGGAGCAGGACTCTCTTGGGGGTACCGTATTTACCTTCCCAAGAGCCAAAGTGGTTATGACCTCACCGGTCGAACTACCTTTGTATGGCAAAATCAGATTGTATGATACTTCCAAACAGGAACTCTTGAATCTCTGGAATGAGGCTCTGACGAAGAACAATATTGAGATTAGAGAACATACACAGGTGGAACGCATTGAAAAAAAGGGAGAGGTTTTTTTGATCAATACATCCAAAGGAGAGCAATTTCAGGCCAAACGGGTATTGCTGGCTATAGGTCGGAGAGGTACTCCGCGTAAATTGGGCGTTCCCGGAGAAATGAGCGAGAAGGTTGCCTACCGCCTGCTTGAACCTGAGCGAATCGCTAAGCAAAATGTTCTCGTCGTAGGCGGAGGTGATTCTGCGGTGGAATCTGCCTTGCTGCTGGCACCACAGAACCATGTTAAGCTATCTTATCGAGGGGAAAAGTTTAGCAGAATAAAGCCTAAAAATAAAGCACAGATAGAGGCTGCCATAGAATCCGGCCTGCTGGAAGTACTTTTTCAAACAGAGGTACAGCGGATTGAACCGAAAAAGGTATGGTTAACCTCGGTGAATTCAGACGGAGAAACTCCTTTGGATAATGATTTGGTGTACATTTTTGCCGGAGGGGAATTGCCCACAGAATTTTTGAAGAAAGCTGGCGTTGAAATATCCAGGAGACACGGTTATACGATGAAAAAGCATCATTAAAACCCGATTTTGTGCAACAGGGATTTATGAAAAAAATGGGTGTACGCATATTGGTGATTTCTTTAGCCTTCATTTGGCCGTGGACGGTAAATGCCCAGATTTCACCTGGGCGCCTTTCGCGGGCTCACTCAGACCTGGAGGGCATGGCTAATTGTACCCAGTGTCATACCCTCGGAGAAAAGGTTTCCAACGCCAAGTGCCTCGATTGCCACAAGGAAATAAAGACACGTATAGATAAAAAGAAAGGCTACCACGCTTCCAAAGAAGTAGCAGGTAAAGATTGTTTTACCTGTCATAGCGAACACCACGGCCTCAATTTTGATATGGTTCGCTTCGACGAGGCTGCCTTCGATCATCAGCTGACAGGGTATTCCCTCACGGGTGCCCATAAAAAAACCGATTGTAGGGACTGTCACAAACCCGATTTCATAGAAGACCCCAAGCTCAAAAAACTACCGGATACTTACCTGGGGCTCGGCCAGGCTTGTATTTCCTGTCATGAAGATTACCATCAGAATACGCTTTCCCAGAAGTGTGGAGATTGCCACACCACGGAGGTTTTTGCTCCCGCCTCGAAATTTAACCATGACAAAACCGACTACCCGTTGCTGGGAAAACACACACAGGTGGACTGTGCCTCTTGTCATAAAACAGAGACCCGGAATGGCAAGGAATTTCAGGTGTTTGCCGGTGTCCCCTTTGCCAATTGCAACAGTTGTCATGAAGACGCCCACCAAAATAATCTGGGCACAGACTGTAAACAGTGCCACAATGAACAGTCATTTTCTTCTCTGGCGACCATACGAAGATTTAACCACCAAAAAACTCAGTTCCCTCTAAAAGGGGCTCATCAACAGGTCAATTGTGCGGAATGCCACCAAATGGACGCTCCACCGGTGACTATTTTTCAGGACAGACTTGGTGTAAAAACTACCGATTGCAATACCTGTCACGAGGATGTGCACGAGGGGCGCTTTGGGCTACAATGTGCCGATTGTCATAATGAAAAATCCTTCCACCAGGTTGAAACGACAAATTTTAACCATAACCTCACCGACTTTGCGCTATTGGGTAAGCATCAAACAGTTGATTGTAAAGCCTGCCATACCTCGGACAGCTTCACGGATCCCCTACCGCATCAGACATGCGCTTCCTGTCATCAGGATTATCACGAAGGGGAGTTTGCAGTAAACCAGGCAACTCCCGACTGTGCAGCATGTCATACCGTGGATGGGTTTATGCCAAGTATCTATACTATCGAACAACACGCCCAGGGACAGTTCCCACTCAACGGCGCCCATATTGCAACCCCATGCTTTGCCTGTCACCTGCAGGATGATCAAAAATGGCGTTTTCGAAATATTGGAAGCGCATGCGTGGACTGCCATGAGGATGTCCATGCAGGAACCATCGCGCCCCACTTCTACCCTGATCGGGATTGTAGGGCATGTCATACTACCGATACCTGGAAGGGATTATTGGGCTTTGATCACCAACAGACTACCTTTTCTCTTCAGGGAGTGCATCAACGAACCACCTGTGTGAGTTGTCATACCCGCGATGAGACAACTCCGTATGGTAAATTTATTGGGGTTTCCAAGGCCTGCTATACCTGTCATGAAGATGTGCATGGTAATCAGTTTGAACAAAACGGCTTTACCGATTGCCAGCGCTGTCATGGCTTCGACAATTGGGAAGCACCATTTTTTGACCATAGCGCTACCCGATTCCCCCTCGAAGGCAAGCATGCCGAGGTGGATTGCGCAGCTTGTCATAAACCCGTAGAATTAGCCGGAAGTACGGTTATTTTATACAAAATAGAACGCTTCGAATGCAGAGACTGCCATCAGTAAAATCATTGCCTTGGATGTTCTTCCCATGTTGGATTGGACTACACGCCTTTAGTATTGCCACTGCTCAAAACCCTCATGGCGATAACCTCAGAATAGATTGCGCAGCGTGTCACCTCCCGGATAGCTGGGAAATTCCCACCGCTTTTTGGGCCGCACAATCCGAGGGCAGTGTACGTAAAAACGCTTCCGGCACTACCGATACGATTTTTCACCACAGCAGTACAGCGTTTCCTTTAGAGGGGCGTCATCTTCAAAACGATTGCAGGGATTGTCACCCATCGTTGATTTTTGAGGAGGCTGAATCTTCCTGTATCGCCTGTCACTCCGATATCCATCGCCAAACGCTGGGGGATGACTGCATCCGATGTCATACGCCGGAAAGCTGGCTGGTAGATCAGATTGCTCAACTACATTTTGACAATGGATTTCCCCTTTTAGGTGCTCATGCCACAGCGCAGTGCATGGATTGTCATTTATCCGAATCCGCGCTTGAGTTTAATCGCATTGGCAATGATTGTATTAACTGTCACGCTTTGGATTATGATAACACCATCAGTCCTAACCATCAGGAGGCCGGGTATAGCCTTTCATGTATAGATTGCCATCGCGGCGACGGTTTTGACTGGTCTTCTGAGAATATTCTACATGATTTTTTCCCGCTTACCCAAGGCCATGATATCCAGGATTGCAATCGCTGCCACCAATCCGGTAATTTCAGCGAGACTTCAGCAGAGTGTTTTTCCTGCCATCAAGCCGATTATCAAAACGCACGGGAGCCAAATCACGCTCAATTCCCTACAGCTTGTAATCTCTGTCATACTACTGCTCCTGGATGGAGACCAGCCAATATTGAAAATCACGATGATTTATATTTTCCCATTTACAGCGGCAATCACCGAGGTGAGTGGGATAACTGCAATGATTGCCATACCATCCCTGGTAACTTTAGCCAGTTTAGTTGCATTGATTGCCACGAACACAACAATCAGGCAGAGTTGGCCGATGACCATCGTGGAATCAATGGCTACAGATTCCAAAGCAGTGCCTGCTATGGATGCCATCCGGATGGAGAGGATTAAAAAAACACCCAAAATCCTTGCGAAATCTGATGTTTTCCGTACATTGCATCAGCCTTTGTCACTATTTTGTCAAAATTATACCTGATCGGCTTTCTATTTCTGCTGATTTTCAGTAGGATATCTGCTCAAAATCCTCACGGAGCGGACATGACCATGGATTGTGCAGCGTGTCACCTTCCGGAAAGCTGGGACATTCCTGCGTCCTTTTGGAAGGTGAACGAGCAACGAGCTCAGGAAAAAGTTAGCAATTCTACGGGGATGCCCCTTGCTTCAGAGCGCAAAATTTTCCATCATGATGACACCAACTTTCCCCTGGAGGGTCAGCATGTAGGCGTTAATTGCAGAGATTGCCATCCATCACTAATTTTTTCCCGAGCGGAATCAGATTGTATTTCCTGTCATACAGATATACATCGCAGTACGGTTGGAGAGGATTGCCGTCGTTGTCATACCGCCGGTAGTTGGCTTGTGGACAATGTGATGGAGTTACACGCTGAAAATGGTTTTCCATTACTGGGGGCACACGCTGCTGCCAATTGTAATGACTGTCATATTTCGGAATCCCGATTGGAGTTTAACCGAATCGGAAATGCCTGTATCAATTGCCATGACGATGATTTTGCCGCTACGGTAAATCCCAATCACCAGGATGCCGGATTTTCCTTTAACTGCCAGGACTGCCATCAGGTAGAAGCCATTGACTGGACTGCAAAACCGATTGAACACGACTTTTTCCCGTTGACAAAAGGCCATGACCTGGAAGACTGCAACAGTTGTCATACCGGTGGGCCGTTTAGCCTGACTCCTACCAACTGTTTTGCATGCCATCAATCTGATTTTGAGTCTGCCGTCAACCCTAATCACCTGGCGGCTAATTTCTCCAATGATTGTGCCGCTTGCCATACCACAGACCCTGATTGGGTTCCGGCTGTTTTTGCAGAGCATGATGCCTTGCATTTTCCCATTTATAGTGGGGCACATGCGGGGGTATGGACTCAATGTGCAGAGTGCCACCTCAATCCCTCTGATTACGCCGAGTTTTCCTGTGTGGTTTGCCACCTCAATCCCGAGACAGATGAAGCCCACGATGATGTGAATGGCTATGTCTATCAAGACAATGCCTGTCTTGCATGTCATCCCACGGGAGATGTCGATAATATTTTTGACCACAACCAGACTGATTTTCCGCTCACGGGGGCGCATATTACGGTCAACT
>CAYTNI010000160.1:0-7031 GCA_964439115.1 uncultured Saprospiraceae bacterium | reverse complement strand
GACTTTCGACAGCTACAGTGGGGTGGAAAATTGCTGCCTGATTTCAGAAACGCCAGAGGGTAACCTGCTCTTCAGTCCTGATGTGGGCATTACAGAGATTCTGCCTGATTCCGTTGGAGAAGGCGGCGAACTGGTCGCCACAGGGCTTTTAAACTTTGACCAACCCCTAATCCGTTACAAGACCGGTGACCGAATTGTTCCGGCTAACCATACTGACCCACAAGGGCGCGCCATGCCGGCCGTAAAGGAAATTGCAGGTCGGGTTGAGGATGTCGTCATTACTGCCGATGGTCGCAGGATGGTGAGATTCCATCAAATATTCACCGCAATGCCGCACATCGTGGAAGGTCAGATTATTCAATGGGGGCTTAACGAATTTGAAATACTGCTGGTGATATGGCCCGGCTTTGGCCAGAGCGAAGAAGAGCAACTCGTCAAACGCATGAAAAGTCAGGTCGGCAGCCATGCAAAGATAGCCATCCGTCGGGTGGATCAAATTCCCAGAACTGCCAATGGCAAGTTCAAGGCAGTTATTTCTCACCTACACGCCGGGCAAAATTGACACTCAGCATCATCATTCCCACCCTGAATGAGCGCCCCAATCTGGATGAATTGCTCCACTCTATCCGAGCCTGCGATCCTATAGAAAAGGAAATCATCTTCGTGGATGGAGGCTCAAAAGACGGCACCCTTGAATACCTTAAAACGATAAGCACCCAACAACCCGATGTCAGAGTAATTCAAAATCCCGAAAAATATGTTAGTCAGGGATTCAATAAGGCCTTTCGGGTTGCCCGTGGAAAATACCTTTCTCTGGTTGGTGCGCATGCCATCTATCCGCCGGGATATTTCACCGCGTGCGTCAATGCTATTGCAACCGGGCAATGCAATGTAGCCGGTGGATTCCTTGTACATGAAGGTAAGACAATCACCGGGCAGGCCATCAGCATGGCCATGTCTTCCCGATTCGGAGTTGGTAATACTCCATTCAGAACCTCAAGGAAAAGACAATATGTCGATAGCGTGGCCTTTGCAGTCTATGATCGGGCAGTTTTTGAAAAAGCCGGACTCTTTGACGAGGAATTGGTGCGCAATCAGGATGACGAATTTCACTACAGAATCAATGCCATGGGATTTAAAATCCTGCTGATTCCTAACCTGGAAGTGCGCTATTTTGTGCGAGACAATCTTTCGGCTTTGTGGCGACAGTACTTACAGTACGGATATTATAAGCCCCTGGTATTTAGAAAGGTAAAATCCGGCATGAAGTGGCGCCATCTGGCCCCCCCGATGTTTGCATTATATATTTTAGGGATTCCATTGGCGTGGTGTAATAACGGCTATCTTTGGCCGCTACTGATTTATCTCCTAATCGCCGCGATAGTGGCACCTGGCAGCACTACAGATAACAGGCTTTGGGGAAGGACGATCCTTGCCTTTGGTGTAATCCATTTAGCTTACGGATTCGGCTTTTTAAAACGGCTCATTACAAAAGGTTGATGCAGATCAAAGAAATTAATTCCACCCATTCTGCAACCGGCGAGGAGCTAATGGCTGTGGCTCGATGTCATTGTGCAGCTTTCCCTCACACACTCGCTTCCGCTTTAGGGGATAGATTTGTAGCCGTCATGTTATCGTGGTATCCTACAACAGGTAAGGGCTTTTTAATTTATATGGAATCGGAACCAGGCACAGTAGTTGCCTACAGCTGCGGTTTGTACAAGGACGGCAGCCTGCGTACCGGCGCCACTTCAGGTATGGCACAGCACAGTTGGGGAGCCGCCATTTTGGCCATAATTAGACGGCCTGGCGTGGTCTTTCATCCAGAGTTAAGAGAAAAGTGGGGTTTGATCTGGCAAAATCTTCGATTGCGGTTTAATCTCTCTTCCAATGTGCTTACACCTACCCCTTGGAACAAAGCGCTTGCCGCGAGCCCTTACCTGGCACTTGCCAGCATTGCCGTTCATCCGGATTACCAGGATTTGGGCGTGGGGTCTCAATTGCTGCACGCCTTTGAGAAAAAAGCGAAAACTACCTATCAGACAACCCGCATCCAATTAACGGTGAGGGCTGAAAACTCCAAGGCCATTCACTTTTACATGCACCGTGGATATGCAACCACAAAGGAAAGCAGTCGCAGTATTCAGATGGAAAAAAAACTATAATGGAAGTACCCTTTTCCAGACCATATATTGATGAAAAGGTTATTGCAGAGGTCAACGATTGCCTAACCGGAACCGGCTGGTTAACTTCCGGGCCCAAGGCACGAGCTCTGGAGGAAGAATTATCAGCCCGAACCGGTACCCCGGTACTCACGGTGAACTCATGGGCGTCCGGGGCCGCATTGTTACTCCGACACTTCGGAGTAGGCCCAGGTGACGAGGTAATCGTACCCGCCTACACTTACAGCGCCACCGCATTATGTGCATACCAACTCGGAGCAAAGGTAGTAATGGCCGATGTCGGCGACGATTTTAATCTGACACCGGAATCAATATTGCGGGCATTGAGCAAGCGCACCAAGGTGGTCATTCCTGTTGACATTGGTGGTTGGCCATGCGACTATGAGGCCATGAAAACCCTTTTGAACAGCGAAGATGTCCGAAGAGCGTTCGTACCGGCCAACGAGCGACAGGCCATGCTGGGGCGTCCCCTTTTGTTGGCAGATGCAGCACATTCCATCGGCGCATGGTATCGCGGCATGCCCTCCGGTTCCCTTGCAGATGCCAGCGTATTTTCCTTTCATTCAGTCAAAAATATCACCTCCGGCGAGGGCGGAGCGATTTGCCTTTCCCTACCCGAACCCTTCGACAACCGCGCAGAATGTGATTATCTGAGAATTTGTTCCCTCTACGGACAAAACAGAAGTGCGTTCGATAAAAATCAGCCCGGTGCATGGAAGTACGATATCATTGCTCCCGGCATCAAGGCCAATATGCCTGATATTTCAGCTGCCATTGCACTGGCACAGCTTCGGCAGTATGAAGAAAAATTACTTCCTGAGAGGCGTCGCATGTTCGAAGAATATACCTCAGCACTTGCAGGTTGTGATTGGGCCATTTTGCCACCATTGGAAAATAAAGAAAAGATATCTTCCTTTCACCTGTTCATGCTACGGATTGACGGCGCTGATGAACATCGAAGAGACATGATAATCGCTGATTTAGGAACCTATGGCATAGGCGCCAATGTACATTACATCCCCTTGCCTATGCTCAGTTTTTTTAAAAACGCAGGCTATAATATAAATAATTTTCCTGTTACGTATCATCTTTATTCACAAGAAATTACACTTCCTTTGTACAATACGCTAAGGCCTGAACAGATAGCACATGTTATTGAAGGTGTCAAACAAGCAGGAGCGAAAAGATGAGAAAGACTATTGCGGAACCCCGTAGATTGAATACTTTTGCTGCTACCAACTTCCACACATTAGTCATTAGAACACCATGTTTATAGATCGCTTTATGCCGAAAGATTCTTCCATTAAGCGTCATGCCCTTAAAACCATTACCTGGCGAATAGTCGGCACACTGGATACTATGGCACTTGGATGGCTGATAACAGGCAATCCCATTACCGGAATCAAGATTGGCGGTTTGGAGGTAGTCACCAAAATGATATTGTATTTTTTACACGAACGTGCATGGTATCGCTACCGACCCAGGAAAAAACCGGTTGCCCCCAAAGATTTAAATTTGACAGTGCATGAATTTCAGGTGGGAAGGAAAGACCGGAATTCGGCCAATGGTCATCCCTCGTTTGTGGTATGGTTTGTGGGGCTTTCTGGTTCCGGTAAATCCACTATTGCCAACCAGGTATCCCAAATGTTGCACGATCGCGGAATATGCACCTACACGCTGGATGGAGACAACACCCGCAATGGTATTAATTGCGATTTAGATTTCAGCATGGAAGGACGCCGGGAAAACATCCGTCGGGTGGCTGAAATTGCGCGATTGTTTGTGGATGCCGGCCATATCGTACTGGCTTCCTTTATCACCCCGATGGAAAGAGACCGCAAACAGGCCCGGGAAATCATTGGCGTTGATGATTTGGTAGAAGTATTTGTAGATTGTCCCCTGGCGGTATGTGAAGCACGTGATGTCAAGGGCTTGTATAAAAAAGCCAGGCAGGGAGCAATTCCTGATTTTACGGGCATCAGCGCCCCATTTGAACCTCCCGCATCGCCCGCTTTACGGGTCAATACCGCCGAGTTGCCTATTGAGGTATGCGCCAAGCATGTTTTGGATCACATTATGAAAAAAATGTCATGAAACGATATCGCCTTACCCATCTCGAAGAGCTCGAGGCGGAAGCCATTTACGTAATCCGGGAGGCTTACGCACAGTTTCAAAATCCTTGCATCCTCTTTTCAGGAGGAAAGGACTCAATAGTAGTAACCCACCTCGCCGTAAAGGCTTTTTTTCCAGCTCCCCTACCCTTCCCACTGGTACACATCGATACAGGGCATAATTTCGAGGAAACGCTCCGTTACCGCGATGCACTTGTAGAGCGGATAGGTGCACGGCTGGTGGTAGGGTATGTGCAGGAAAGTATTGACCAGGGTAGAGTAGCTGAAGAACAAGGTCCTTTTGCCAGTCGCAACAAAGCCCAAACCACCACCCTGCTCGACCTCATTGCTACGCACCAATTTGATGCCGCACTTGGTGGGGCGCGTCGGGACGAAGAAAAGGCACGGGCCAAAGAACGTTTTTTCTCTCACCGCGATGTATTCGGACAATGGGATCCCAAAAACCAACGTCCGGAATTGTGGCGGATCTTCAATGGGAAAATGCATTCCGGCGAACACTTCAGAGTATTTCCCATCAGCAATTGGACAGAAATGGATATCTGGCAATACCTCCAAAGGGAGGAAATTCCCCTGCCTGAATTGTATTTCAGCCATAACCGGGATTGTGTACGCCGTGGTAAAACCATTTTGGCGAACTCTCCGTACATCACCCTTTTGCCAGGGGAAAAAGTTGAAACTCTAAAAGTGCGCTTTCGCACCATTGGAGATTTGACCATCACCGGAGCCGTAGAATCCAATGCTTCCAGTTTAGACGACATTATCACCGAGGTGGCTGCAGCCCGACAGACAGAACGCGGCAGCCGGGCGGATGATCAACGCTCCGATGCTGCTATGGAAGAACGCAAACGAGAAGGATACTTTTAATATGATACCACAAAACGAAATGCTCCGTTTCACCACTGCCGGCAGCGTGGATGACGGAAAAAGCACCCTGATTGGTCGGCTCTTATTTGACACCAAGAGCATTTTCGAAGATCAATTGAATGCCATCGAGAAAACCAGTACTCGCAAAGGATTGAATCATACCGATTTATCTCTGCTCACTGACGGCCTCAAAGATGAGCGTGAGCAAGGCATCACCATTGATGTAGCCTACCGCTACTTTGCGACCCAGCGGAGGAAATTCATCATTGCCGATACCCCGGGCCATATCCAGTACACCCGCAATATGGTCACGGGAGCCTCCACGGCAAACCTTGCCCTCATTCTCCTCGATGCCCGCAAAGGCATGGTAGAGCAAACCCGGCGACACAGTTATATCGCCTCGTTGCTTCAAATTCAACATTTGGTGATTTGCATCAACAAAATGGATCTGGTAGATTACCGCGAAGAAGTCTTTTTTGATATTGTAAATACCTATCGCGATTTCGCGGCCAAATTGGATATTCAGGATTTTCACTTTATTCCAATTTCTGCACTCAAAGGTGATAACGTGGTGCATCGTTCCAAGGATATGCCCTGGTATGAAGGTGCTACCTTGTTATACACACTGGAAAATGTCCAGGTGGCATCTGATACCAACCACCTCGATGCACGATTGCCCGTACAAACCGTAATCAGGCCCCACAGCGCGGCCTATCACGATTTCCGAGGCTTTGCCGGGCGTTTGGAGAGCGGTATTCTCCGCAAAGGGGAAGAGATTGTAGCTTTGCCTTCCGGCCTTAGTTCAACCATTAAGAGTTTATACGCGGGTGGAAAAGAAGTCGAAGAGATATTTGCCCCTCAATCCGTTACCGTTGAACTGGAAGATCAAATTGATATCAGCCGTGGGGATTTGCTTGCAAAACCCAATAACCAACCAAAACCACTTCAGGAATTTGAGGCCATGATTTGCTGGTTGGAAAAAACACCTATGACCCCGGGCCGAAAGTACATTATCCGCCATACGACGAGGGAAGCACGCACATTGGTGAAATCTATCGTATATCTTATGGATATTGAAACGCTGCAACGCAACGAAAATGTTCCCTCGCTCCAGATGAATGAAATTGCCAGAATCAGGCTCCATACTACCATTCCTTTACTGGTGGATCCATACCGTAAAAACCGTAGTACGGGCTCTTTTATCCTCGTGGATGAGGCGTCGAATCATACGGTGGCGGCAGGGATGGTTGTCTGAGGCTAGGGTTTTGTTTTACGCAGACCATGCTTAGATTTAGTTTCGCGCAGAGACGCGAAAAAGCGCAAAGGGTGTGTTTCGATGGGAAAACGCGAGGATTTTTGTTGCCCTCAGAGAACGAAAGGATTTTTAGTTTCGCACAGAGAGGCAGAAGTGGAGTCCCACTTTCCTTGAAAAATTCCAAAAACCTTTGCCATTACCCGCCTAATGCCTCATTCTTTCATTTTTTTTTGAATTTTTAGAATTTGCAAAAAATATTTAAATCCACTCATTTAATTGATTTTAAAACATTTAAACATAAACCAATTCCATTGTTACGCCCTTAAACAAAAATAATTTGCGATAAGACTTGGTGTTTTGTTGAACTTTGTGTTACCTTTGATTAAACAAACACGGAAATACAACTTCCACAATTAAACAACAAAAGTCATGTCGCAAGTTGAATTTTATGCTCGGTTCGATCAGCTGGCCAATCTTCTCCAGGCCTTTGCTTATAATCTGACCAAAAACCAAGAGGACGCCAAGGATTTGTTCCAGGAAACAGCCTACAGAGCCCTCACCAATCGGGATAAATTTAACCCAGGCACCAACTTCAAA
>CAYTNI010000159.1:0-7052 GCA_964439115.1 uncultured Saprospiraceae bacterium | reverse complement strand
TTACTCCTTGTCTTTAAAGTAAAACAGGTATGATTTTTTTGTTAAGTGACATTATTGCCGTAAACACGGTATAAATTCCCCGAGCTTTTCATCAAGCTGAGTTGCTCCTGATTATTGGAGAAAAACAAGATTAACAAAGAATTTCTTTTCTGACTCAAAGCTCAAAATTATTAACCTACATGACCACCTAAAAGTTATAAACAACCTGATTCAAATGCTTATAAAGATTTGTAAAATTTTGAAGCGCTGAGAAAGACCCGCCCTGTAAAAGGTAAGAAATGAATGCCGCCGCATGATGTGTTCAATCACCCGCTGTTATTCAATCTCTCAAAAAACCTCTAGATGAACATGAGTACGCCCGTACACAATCCTTTTCGAACCTCGACGCAAAATAATTCAGAATATTGGGTGGTCAAGTCAGAATAATGCAATGCTATTTTTATTACTCCTTTATTTTTAGGATTTTTTCTGGAATTTCTCTTTTCTTATACCTCTCACCCCCCATAATCCCAGTATTTTACAGCCTCTAAGAAAAATTGCCATTTCTTTACCTACCTTTGCTTAAAATTATTGACATGAAACTACTTGTTACGCTTCTTTTTGCCCTGTCAGTAAGCCTCTTTTCTACTTCCTGCAAAAGAGACGCTGCCTCCACTACCACCGATGCCGCAACCACCACGGCGCCTGCGGCAACCGGCACGACGCCTGCTGCCACTACTGCTCCTGCTGTAACTGCTGCGGCAACCGGTGCCGTCAAACACTACATCTGCCCGAAAAATTGCCCCAACAGTGGTGGCGATGTTGCCGGTACCTGCCCAACTTGCGGATCTACGTACCTCCACAATGACGCCTTCCACAATCAGGGCGCAACCACGCCGACGCAACCGGCTGTAAGCGCTCCAGCCAATGTGAGTGCCCCCGCTGCACCAACCATCACCATGCCGCAATCCAACGACCCGGCCCAGAATGCAGCCGGTGTATGGCACTATACCTGCGCCAAAGGATGCCCCGGCGGAAGCGGCGCTATGGGCAAATGCAGCAAGTGCGGCGGTGACCTCGCCCACAACGCTGCTTACCACAACTGATTTTTTGCTAAAAATTTGTACAAAAGGGTTTGCGCAGCACGAATTTGTCATGCTGCGTAAACCCTTTTCTATTTAGAAGTACCCTTCAACACCCACAAAGGCACCTTCGTACTCAACGCCACTTGCTTCGTAAAACCGGGACGCAATATTCGATCCAAAATACCATGATGTGGCGCATACATCACCAACAAATCTACCCCATACTCATCGGCAAAGAACTCTAAAGCCTCCGTCACCGACTTGCCCGCATAACGATGAAATCGAATCTGTAAACTAGGGGCATGCTCCTCAAAAAACGCCTCCAGGGATTCTATGTTGATATCGTGTTCCTGCTCTGCTCCAACCTTGGCGTGCACACAATGCAGTATAGCTCCAAAAGATTCCAAAACCTGGCCTATCTTCCAGATGTAATACGGATCCGCAGTCGTTAAATCTGCTCCGTAAGCCACTATATCCACTGTCCCAAAACCGGCTTCCTCAGGCACTACCCACACATGACAGGGCGCTTTCTCCATCACGCCCGTCGCCACACTTCCAAAAATATGCTCCAGCAAATTGTGACTGCCGCGAGTACCCATTACGATTAATTCCGACTCGTCGCGCCGGGCTACCTGTGCAATGACCCCCACAGGAGAACCCACCTCCACATCCGCATGAATGTCAGGAACATGCTGAAAGGTGTAAGCTGCCTGTACCTGTGTAATACCCAAATCTACAAACGATTGCAGTACTGTCCTCGCCGTTTCCACTTTTTCCTCGGTAGCCTTGGCCGCCATCACAGGCAAATCCAAGGCATCGTAAGACGGATAGACGACATGCAGCACCTGAATGCGCGCACCCCACTGATCCGCCAGCCAAAGACAATACCGAAAGGCATTTTGTGCGTTATCGGAAAAATCAGTGGGAAACAGAATGTTTTTTATGGTTTGCATGATGGTATTTGTAAAGTTCCTGTAATTGACTTCTTACGGCCTCAACACCTCATGCGAGCGGGCGCGGACCGAATATGCGTTCCAGATCTTCCCGGAGTACGACTTCTTTTTCCAGGAGCAACTCCGCAAGGGTCTGTAGTTTATCCCGATGTTCCCCGAGGAGCGCTTTGGTCTGCTCGTAGGTTTGCTTAATCAAAAGGCGTACCTGTTCATCAATAATCTGAGCCGTCTGTTCCCCGTAGGGCTTCTGCAATGATTGTTCGTACTGCCCCGTACTATCGTAAAAACTGATGTTGCCGAGTTTTTCATCCAACCCGTAATAGGCCACCATAGTATATGCCAGTTTGGTCACTTTTTCCAGGTCGTCCAGGGCCCCGGATGATACTTCTTCAAAAAACAGGTCTTCAGCCGCCCGACCGCCTAAAGTAGCGCAAATACGATCTATAAACTGGCGCTTGGTGTATATGGAATACTCCTCTGGGAGATACCAGGCGGCACCCAGCGCTTTGCCACGCGGCACGATAGACACCTTTAAAAGAGAATCAGCATTTGGCGAAAACCAGCTTGCCGTAGCGTGGCCGGCTTCGTGAATGGCGATGACGCGTTTTTCTCGTGGAGAGATGATTTTGGATTTCTTTTCCAGTCCGGCCACCACTCGGTCCACAGCCGCGTAGAAGTCATCCATTTCTATGGCCTGCTTTTCATGTCGGGCGGCGATGAGGGCCGCCTCGTTACAGATGTTGGCGATGTCGGCACCCGAGAATCCAGGGGTCTGAGCGGCGAGGGTCTCGACATTGACGTCGCCACCGAGGTGCAGCGGGCGTAAATGCACGGCAAAAATAGCTTTGCGCTCAGTCTGGTTGGGCAGCTCCAGGTAAATCTGCCGGTCGAAGCGCCCTGGTCGGAGCAGGGCGCGGTCGAGCACGTCGGCGCGGTTGGTTGCCGCCATGACAATAACGCCGGAGTTCGCTTCGAAGCCGTCCATCTCGGTGAGCAACTGATTGAGGGTGCTCTCCCGCTCGTCGTTGGTGCGCATGGATACCGCCCCGCCGCGGGCACGGCCAATGGCGTCAATTTCATCGATGAAGATGATGCTCGGCGCTTTTTCCTTGGCGCGCCGGAAAAGGTCGCGCACGCGGGAGGCGCCTACCCCTACGAACATTTCGACAAATTCGGAGCCGGAGATGGAGAAAAACGGCGCCTGTGCTTCTCCGGCTACCGCCCGTGCCAGCAGTGTCTTACCGGTGCCCGGCGGGCCTACCAGAATGACCCCCTTGGGAATCTTGGCACCAAGCCGGGTATATCGCTCCGGATTTTTTAAAAAATCAACAATCTCCCGGATTTCTACTTTGGCCTCCTCAATCCCGGCCACATCGTCAAAAGTGACCTTGGAACGATTGGCACCCTCCATGACGGTAGCCCGCGACTTGCCGAAATCGAATGGGTTGAAGCCGCCGGCACTCCCGGCGCCTGCACCTCCGGCACGCCGCATGATAAAAATCCAGATAACTAATAGGATAATGAACGGTAGCGTCCAGGCCAGGATGTTTTGCAGCCAGTTGGTCTGCGTCTCATAGCGAACATCCGGCTGAGGCAAGCCCTGTTTTTCTACCGTTGCCTTGAGCGCATTTTCAAATACCTCTACAGAGCCAATGGTGAAGAAAAAATGGGGGCCATCATTCTTGGGGTCAATCTTATCAAAGGGTGCCTTGCCTCTCGCTTCTTTTTGTACAAATACCAATACCCGCTCCCGGTTCACTACCACCACCTTTTGTACAGCCTGGGTGGGCAGCATTTCTGACTCGAAGCGCGTCCAGGATATTTCTTCCATCCCGCTGCCGCCACCACGCAGGTACAACAGGAGCAGCAAACCGCTCAGCACTACGTAAATCCACATAAAGCTGCCACCCCATCTGGGTGCAGGCGGTTGTTGTTGTTCGTTCGGATTGCGTTCGGGCATATAGCGTTTTTAAATCATGAACAATTCCTAAGCACTCTCAAAAAAGCACTTGTTTGCTTGTTCCTACAATGAGAATTATCATCAGTGGAGATGATTTATTCTCCTGGCCAGACCCCACAGTAGACTTGGGCAGAAATCCCTACGAGCCAAGCCCTATTCGGGTGCCATCGGGAATCATAGCGCCTTTTTTGACAACCACGATACCGTCGCGAATGCAATAGGTTGGCGTTTCGGTATCCTCCAGGGTAATGCTTCCCCGAATATAGACATCCGACCCTATGCGGGCATTCTTGTCAATGATGGCATTTTCAATATAACAGTTCGACCCGATACCCATGGGCAAATCGTCCTCCAGCAGTTCCTCCAGCGTCTCAAAGTAATCATTACCCATCACAATGGCCTTTGACAACTCCGTGTTATCGCCGATGCGCGAGCGAATGCCGACAATAGAACGCTCAATCTTCTTGGCATGGATGATGGAGCCCTCAGCCAGAACGGCGTGATTGAACCAGGTGCCGAAAATTTTGGAGGGCGGCAATAGGCGGGGGCGGGTATATACAACACGTTGATTGTCAAACAGATTAAACTGCGGAATAGGGTCGGTAAGGGCAATATTGGCCTCAAAAAACGAGCGTATGGTTCCAATATCCGTCCAGTATCCGTTGAACGAAAAGCTGGACACCTTATAGCCGTTATGGATTGCCCCGGGAATAATTTCCTTTCCGAAGTCGGTTGAGCCCGGGTTTTCGTCAAACAGGCGCTTCAAGACCTCTCGGCTGAATATGTAGATGCCCATCGAGGCCAGATAGTTCTTGCCGGACTGGCGGTAGGCCTCTGGCACTGCCGATGCCCATTCGGGAACGACTTCAGGCTTGGGCTTTTCAATAAATCGCTCAATCCTGCCTTCTGCATTGACCTTCATAATGCCAAATCCCGGTGCATCCTGCTCCACTACGGGGATGGTCGCGATGGTAATATCAGCTTTCTGATCCACGTGGTAACGGGCAAAAGCCTCAAAATTCATCTGGTAAAGCTGGTCGCCTGAAAGAATGAGCACATAGTCAAAATCGTGGTTGGCCAGGTGGTGCATGGATTGCCTGACCGCATCGGCAGTGCCCTGGAACCAGTCGTTGCTCGTAGGCGTCTGCTCGGCTGCCAGAATGTCCACGAATCCGCGGCTGAACACATCAAAATTATAGGTATTCTTGATGTGTTGGTTGAGAGATGCCGAGTTGAACTGCGTCACCACAAACATGCGGCGCAATCCCGAATTCAAACAATTGGATATAGGAATGTCAATCAGGCGGTATTTCCCGCCTATCGGTACCGCCGGCTTGGAACGCTGACTGGTAAGGGGGTACAAACGCGAGCCGGCACCGCCGCCGAGGATTAAACTAATGATTTTTATCATGATTGGCGATATTTGAAAGTGTTCCTTCGATTTACAACATCTGGCGGTAAAGGGTAATGTATTGTCCTGCAGCTTTCTCCCAAGAGAAATCGAGCTCCATATTCCGATGGCGCACGGTTTTAAAATCCTCCAGATGCTCTATACAAAACTCCAATCCCCGATATATTGCCCAGTAGGCGTCTTCCAGTTCGAAATGGGTAAACTGGATACCACAACCCTTTCCTCCCGGTTCTCCGATATCGGGCACGGAGTCCTTCAATCCACCCACTTTGCGCACCACGGGCAAAGTACCGTAGCGCATGGCGTACATCTGATTAAGCCCGCAGGGTTCCACCCGCGAGGGCATCAATAGGAAATCTGCACCGGCATACATTTGATGCGCCAGTCCTTCATTGTATTCCAGGCGAGCATCCACTCTGCCGCGGAAGTCATTGCGCAGGCGGTCGAATGCGTGCTCAATGCGCCCTTCGCCGGTACCGAGGATGAGGAAGTTGACCCGCATACCGCTATGGATAACCCTGCGAATGAGGTCGGGAATGAGATCGGCACCCTTTTCCATAACTAAACGGCCGATAAAAGCCATCATGGGCGGCCCGGGGTCAAACTGAAAAGCACGCGTCAGCGCCTGCTTGTTTTCTCCCTTGAAGGCATCCACATCCTCATCGCGGAGAGGGGAGGCCAGATAGGGATCAAGGCGGGGATTCCACACCTGAGCATCAATGCCGTTGAGTATCCCCTCGCATTTATGCTGTTCATGCCAAAACAGCGATTCCATTCCGTTGGACTGATAGCGAAGTTCTTCAAGGTAGCTGGTGGAAACTGTAGTTACCCTCCATGCGCATTTTACGGCGGCGGCAAGGGGATTGATGGTATCTCCCCAGTCGAGCAGGCCTCGGGCATCGGCATCGAAAAAGGGGAGCAAATAGAATTTATCCCAGCGAAAAGCCCCATGGTACATACCATTGTGTATGGTGAACACGGTGGGGATACCAGCCAGAGACTGATATTCCGGGCAGTGTTTGACCATGAAGGGAATCAGGCCGGTGTGGTGATCATGACAGTGCAGGATATCCGGCCTGCCGGGCGAGTGGAGCACCCATTGCAGCACGGCCTGCTGGAAGGAGAGATAGCGTTCCACATCGTCGCCATACCCTCCACCGCCAGGGTCGGCATAAATACCGGGACGGTCAAATTTGCCGGGAATATCCGCCACAAAAAGAGGAAAGCCGAGGCTATCCCCTATCTCCCGCTGAATCTGGAAAGGCACATATCCCTGGTGGATGCGCACAGCACCCTGGTAAACGGGCTCAAAGCGGCGCTGGTCAAACCACTTAAGGTGGTACCTGGGTATGACCACTGCCGCGTTCACACCCGTTTGCTGGAGATATTTAGGCAGCGCGCCAACGACATCGCCCAACCCGCCGGCTTTTGCGGCAGGATAACATTCTGCGCTAATGTGTAATACCCTCATGACTTTTTATTACTGTTGGCCGGTGCCATTAATCAAAGCAGCGGCTTTAGGGCATTTTTTTTCCATTTCGACAAGCACACGGTCTTTGTAAGGCTCGAGATTGCCGTATTTATTACCCAGATTTTCAAAACATGCCTGACTTTCCTGCTGGAGCCGTTGCATTTCCTGCTCCAGGGCATTGATTTCTGCCTGA
>CAYTNI010000158.1:0-7166 GCA_964439115.1 uncultured Saprospiraceae bacterium | reverse complement strand
CCTGCGCCGCCTGGAAAAACTCATTCAGGTGCTGGAAATTATCAGGGAAATGAATATTCAGCCGGATATATGGAAAAGCCAGAATAAATACTTCGCATTAGTGAAGGGCTATAAAAATGGCGAATGGGTGTTTAGCAGCCCGGAATGGCAACAGGCTTTTTTCAAACTTGGGGGGTTGCTCAGCTTCCGACCGGAATCGTCCTGGCGCATGAATGCCTAAAAAAGCCTTTTTATAGAAATATTAACAAAAAATGTCGCCTCGAAGCCCTTTATCGCCGCCGTTGTCAGCGTTTTATTGTTATATGGTTATGTTTATTTAAAAAATGTATCCGCTATGAGATTGCATGCTTTGTCATTAGTGTTCGCGCTGTGGCTCGCAGGAAACGCCATTCCTGCGAATGCTCAGTATTTTGGACGCAACAAACCCAATTACGAGACTTTTGATTTCAGAGTGCTTCAAACGCCCTCGTTCGAGATTTATCACTATCTCGATAATCCAGAGCGCATCAGAACACTAGCCTCCGACGCAGAGGAATGGTTTCAGCTCCATCAGGCTGTACTAAACGATACCATCAAAGGAAGAAATCCGCTCGTCATCTATAGCAATCATGCCGACTTCCAGCAAACCAATACCATCATGGGCGAGATTGGCATCGGCACGGGAGGGGTGACAGAGGCTTTCCGCAACAGGGTAGTCATGCCATTTGCCATGTCCAACCAGCAAACCCATCACGTACTGGGGCATGAGTTGGTACACGCATATCAATACAATATGATTTTGGGTGGAGATTCAACCTCCATGCGCAACCTAGGCAACCTGCCCCTTTGGATGGTGGAAGGTCTGGCAGAATATCTCTCCATCGGCAGTATTGACCCCAACACCGCCATGTGGATGCGCGATGCCGTACTACATGACAAAGTACCTTCCCTACGAGACCTCAACAAACCAGAGTTTTTCCCCTATCGCTACGGTCAGGCATTCTGGGTATTCCTCACCGGCCTTTTTGGCGATGACGTCATCAAACCCTTCTTCATGGGCACCGCTATGGTCGGCTTCGACCAGGCCTGCCTTCAAATACTCGGCATCAAGGAAAAAGAACTCTCCAGATTATGGGTCGAGTCTCTGAAACAATACTATCGCCCCTTCCTGGGTACTGAAAAGCAAAAGATGCCCGGCTCCCAAATCGTCAGTGGTAAAGGCCCCGGAAGAATCAATATCTCCCCGGTATTAAGCCCCAATGGAAAATATATCATCTTCCTTTCCGAACGGGATTTGTTCTCCATTGACCTCTTCCTCGCCGACGCCAACACCGGCGAAATCATCCGCAAAGTAGGAGGCACCACGAAAGACGGCCATTTGGATGATATCAGCTACATCGAATCCGCCGGGTCGTGGTCACCCAAAGGTGATGAGTTTGTTTTTGTGGGTGTCAAAAAAGGCCGAAATGTACTCGTATTCAAAGATGCAGAAAATGGCAAAACGACGCGTACAGTAGCCATTCCTGAAATTCAGGCATTTACCAATCCCGCCTGGTCACCCGATGGCAAAAAAATCCTGCTCTCCGGTTTGGTAGAGGGCCAGGTGGACTTATACCTATACGAAATCCGGGGTGGCAGGGTAGAGCGCCTCACCAATGACATCTACTCCGAGCTGATGCCCTCCTGGTCAGCCGATGGTTCGGAAATACTCTTTTCCTCCGATGAACTCAGTATGGAAAACGGCAAAACCCATGGCAAGTGGAAACACCATATAGTCGTTATGGATGCCGTGAGCTATCGGGTCCGCCACCTGGATCTTTTCCCGGGCGCCGACAACCTCAATGCACAGTTTGACCCCGATGGCAATATTCTCTTTCTTTCCGACCGCGATGGATTCCGCAACCTATATCGCTATGATGTGCTTTCTCAAAAGGTGTTTCAACTTACCGATGTCAAGACCGGCATCAGTGGGATTACCCCATTCGCACCAGCCTTCAGCATAGACCGCCGACGAAACCGCGTTGCCTATACCCTTTACGATGGAGGGGCATACAGCATTTACAAGGCACGCCCGGAGGACTTCCTCTCCGAAGAAGTTGACCCGCTGGAACTGGACTGGGCAGCTGCGAAATTACCCCGCCTCAACCGTCAGGCACCACTTTTCGTAGATGAGGGACTTGAACAACTTGGGGCATCAGGGATGCCTGCGGTGATGGAAATGGCCGATAAACCCTACAAAGCCAAATTCAAGCTCGACTATGTTGGCGGTGGTGCCGGTATCGGGGTCGGAACCAGCAATCTCTTCGGCGCCTCTACCGGTGGAGCAGGAGGTGTGGATATGTTGTTCAGCGATATCACCGGCAACAATAAAATATTCACCACTCTGGCCGTCAATGGAGAAATTCAGGACTTCGGAGGCGTCGTCAATTATCTGAATACCAAAAAGCGCCTGGGATGGGGCACCGCTTTGTCGCATATCCCGGCTTTCTTTTTGGAGGGGTATGAAATAGCGCTGGACACCATCAACATCAATGGCCAGCCTTTTGAAGCCATTCGGGAATCACTCACCGCCCAACGCCTGTTTGAGACACGGGGAGGGGTTTTCTCCCAATTCCCGTTCTCCAGTACCCTGAGGGTCGAAGGCTCAGCCAATTACACGCGATACGGGTTTAGCCGCAGGCGTTACGACACCTTCTATGATGGCTTTGGAAGATTCATCGGCCAGGACCGCGAGCGCCTCGATGCCCCGGAGGGTTTTAATCTCTACAATATCGGCACCGCACTGGTGGGGGATAACTCCTCCTTTGGAACTACCTCCCCACTTTCCGGACAGCGTTTTCGGATAGGGGTAAATCAATATTTAGGGTCTATTCAATTCACCAACGTCACCATAGATTATCGCAGGTATTTTAGGGTGAAACCTGTCACATTTGCACTGCGCGGTATGCATGAGGGGCGCTACGGTGGAAACTCCCAGATTTTCCCGCTTTTTGTCATAAGCCCTTGGTATATCAGAGGGTATTCGGATTTTCTCGGCGCTACCAATACGCAGGAAATTATTGACCGCTACAATCTCGATGTGGAAGACTACCGTGCCTCCAAGGTGCTGGTGGGCAATGCCGAAGTAAGGCTGCCCCTTTCCGGGCCGGAACGTCTTGGCTTAATCAAGAATAATTTCTTTTTTAGTGATTTTGCGGTTTTTGCTGATGCCGGTATCGCCTTCAACACGCTGAACCAGGTATTTGGAAATGTGGAAGATATCCTCAGGCCACGAATTTTAGCAGCCGTGGGAGCCTCCCTACGCATCAACCTGTTTAATGCCATGGTTGTTGAGCCTTATTACGCTATTCCTGTCGGGCAAAAGCTCGCTCCCGGCCAGTTGAATAAAGGTTCATTTGGCGTAAACCTGATGCCCGGATGGTAGTTTTAAGGTGTAATTAGTCTGGTAAATATCCAATGAAAGAAATTCCGGCAATTATCGCTGCATATCGTGCCCGGCCTGCAGAAGAGCGGGCTGCCTTAGCTACGGTCATCGCAGTGGATGGTTCTTCCTATCGCCGGCCCGGTGCCCGGCTTTTGGTTACAGAATCCGGCCGATGGACGGGCGGCATTAGTGGTGGATGCCTCGAGGGCGATGCTTTGCAAAAGGCTCGCAAAGCTATGCTTCAAGATAAGGCAAGCACCGTAGTTTACGATACCCGCGAACCCGATGCACACCAAATCGGCGTGGGACTGGGCTGTAATGGCCGAATTGAAATTCTAATGGCGCCGGTTCAGGCTCAAAATCCACTTTTAAATCCTATTGCCATTTGGGAACAAATCATGGAAAGCCGCACTCCCCGCATCCTGGTAACGCTGGTTGACGTGCCAGCACACAACGATGGATTATCGGCAGGCAGCATGTGGCATTGGCAGGAAGGAATGGCCTCTCCCGAAACACTGCAGCACACAACGCTTGCATCAGTCCTGAATGCCGGGGTTACAGAGGTAAAGCAAACCGGGAAATCTGTTCTTTGTGAAGCAGAAGGCTACCGCGCTTTTGTGGAACAATGGACGCCCCCCCTCCATCTGGCCATCTTCGGGGGCCATTATGACGTACATCCACTCATCCGACTAGCCAAGGATATTGGTTGTAAGGTGAGTGTGACGGCTAATCTTCAGAAAGTCAGCCGCGACTTTGTGGCTGAAGCCGACGAGTTATTTCACGCGGGTAAATACCGGCCACCCGTGGATGATTATACCGCAGTTATACTCATGGCGCATGATTATGCCACCGATTTGGATAATTTTCGCTGGGCACTTTCTACCCCGGCGCCCTACATCGGGTTGCTTGGCCCCCGGGTGCGTACCCAAAGGATGCAGGATGCGCTGATGGCCGAGGGTCTGGCCGTAGAAAATGCCGCATCCCGTATTTTTGGCCCCGCCGGATTAGATATCGGAGCGGCAAGCCCCGAGTCTATCGCACTATCTATCCTGTCAGAGGTTCAGGCTCGTTTTGCGCATCGCGCCGGTGGGCATCTTCGGCTTCGTCAGTCACCCATTTATACGGAGGTCAAATAAACCATGCATCCCCTGTCTGTTGTCATTATTACTTTTAACGAGGCCGCCAATATCGAACGCTGCATCCGGAGCGTAGAAGGGCTTGCAGATGAAGTGCTGGTGGTGGATTCGTTTTCTTCCGATGAGACGCCGATAATGGCCGCGCAGCTCGGCGCCAGGGTGTTGCAACGCGCCTGGCCGGGTTATGCGCCGCAGAGAGAATGGGCTACGCACCAGGCCAGACATGAGCTCGTGCTGGCGCTCGATGCGGACGAATATCTTTCTCCGGAATTATACCACGCCGTTACAACCGTAAAATCAGACGCCCCTGCGGATGCCTACCTATTTCCCAGACGAAACCGAATAGGCTCCTACTGGGTGCGCCATGGCAGTTGGTATCCCGATAAAAAGCTGAGGCTGTTTTTTCGCAGTAAGGTGAAGTTTGAAGATGCCGGAGGTCATGATATGGTCGTGCCTTTGGCAGGTTGCCGGGTAAGCACATTGCAGGGAGATTTGATGCACTATGCCAATAACGGAATTCAGGACCGCCTGGCACAGGTCAATAAACTGAGTGGTGACTCTGCCAGATATCTTTTCAGCATAGGCAGGCGCACCTCCTGGATAAAAATTTTGCTAAAACCGGCAGTCCGTTTCTCGATAGAGTATTTTCTCAGGCTCGGCTTTCTGGATGGATTTTACGGCTATGCCATCGCCGCAAGTTCGGCACAGTACGTATTTTGGCGCGAGTATAAGCTCATGGAAATGCATCGAAATATAAAAGCAGAAAAAAAACAAAAACCCAACTGAATTCTGATTTTTCATTCTAAACCAGGCTTTTTTTCTTTTTTTTAAAAAAAATTAACATTCCAAATAAAAAATCGGAACGTGAAGGTGTTATTGCAAATAATATTCTTCATTAAAAACAATTAGTGGATATAATATTCTTGATAACATTTTTTTTACGAGGAATCATGGATTGTAATTTTGCCCAATAATCAGACAACTTCGGAACAAAACCTTGCGCTGCATCGTATATTAGGATATCTTTGCAGTATTATATTTTCCAAAAGTGAAATTTGCTTGCGGAAAATACCCATGAACAAAAACACAACACGATGCGATTCCCACGTTTGGTAACTATCGCTGCACCCTATTCTACTGTACAGAGCTATCGTACGTCTCCTCCTATGTGGAGTTTAGAAGACAGTTGGACGGCGGCTACGGAAGCCCAGATAAAATCCAGGATTGACCAACTCCGTCTCCCGTTCACCATGCAAACCACCCCAAGAGTAATTTCTTACATTAAGGATTATGTGTTAGTAGGCGCGGCCGAAACAGAGGTCATGTTGGGCAGAAGTTTCTTTTTCATGCCCGTATTCGAACACTATTTGGGCTTGTATCAGCTCCCCCAGGAGTTGAAGTATTTGCCTACAGTCGAATCGGGCTTGAAAACTGATACGCGTTCCTCCGCAGGAGCCAGAGGCCTTTGGCAATTGATGGAGGTGACGGCGCGGCAGTACAAACTTCAGGTAAGTGCAGATGCTGATGAGCGGCTCGACCCTTTCAAAGCTACTGAAGCTGCGGTTCAGCTACTGTCCGATTTGTACGACCAGTATCAGGATTGGCCGCTGACCATTGCCGCCTATAACTGCGGTCCGGGTCGTGTCAATAAAGCCATTCGCCTTGCAGGCTGTAAGGACTATCAGGAAGTGAGTCGCTTTTTACCGATAGAAACCCAGCGCTACGTACCGGCTTTTGTGGCTGCCGCTTATGTACACAAGCATTATGCAGATCATAATCTCAGCCCGAAAGCTTTCGAGCCGGCAGAAGGGGGGGTGCGAGTTTTCAGAATTTCATCGATGCTTGATTTAAATCAGGTTGCTAAAGTATGCAACACTTCCGCAACTGTAATTCGCCAGCTTAATCCGGCATTTCCCGGGGGCATTATCCCTGCATCTGTTGCCGGATATTACCTGACCGTCCCCGCTGCAGCGTCTAAAGCATTCCGCGACTGGTTGGTTAAGAAACCAGGCTATGACCATACTGCCTTTGCCGGTACGGATACTTACCATACCACCTACCTGACGGCTCCGGGGGATGGTATTGAACTGATAGCCCGACGCTTCCAATGTTCGGTAGAAGATATCATGCGCTGGAACAACCTCAAATCGCGCGAGGTGGTGGTTAATCAG
Organism: uncultured Saprospiraceae bacterium; assembly: GCA_964439115.1. GTDB lineage: Bacteria > Bacteroidota > Bacteroidia > Chitinophagales > Saprospiraceae > UBA2329. Next base: position 456 of record CAYTNI010000158.1, on the reverse strand, counting down.
GAGTTGAATATTTATTTAAGTAAAGAGTTCTTGTTGCGCCGGGTATAAAGTGCGTAGCATTGCCATACCGAATACGAAGCCGACAGCAGTTCAACTTGCTGTCGGCTTCGTTGTTTTATATAGCTAGCGTAATTTATGGAGAATTTAATTGAACGGCTTGGCGAAGGGCTCTCGCGGACCCTTCCCGGAAAGGATGCTCAGTTTAGAATGGCTCATACCATTAGACGGACTGATGTGAAAGTTCCAGCCGATGCACGTCAGGCGGCGGTACTGGCGTTGTTTTATCCCCGGAACCATCAATGGCATATTGCATTAATTGAGCGAAGTGCATCCAATCCCCATGATCGGCATAGTGGCCAGATTAGTTTTCCGGGCGGCCGATTGGATGCCGGGGATATCACGCTTTTAGATACAGCCCTTCGGGAAAGTGAAGAGGAAATTGGTGTGCCGAGAGGA
>CAYTNI010000157.1:0-7181 GCA_964439115.1 uncultured Saprospiraceae bacterium | reverse complement strand
AGGGCTCTTCAGATGTTTCCTCCAGGATGCTCCGCGAAAGCACCCGGTTGGAGGCACTTAGGAAGCGACTTGACAACGTGACCAGGCAAGTTGATTTGTCAGGAAAAATAAAAGATTTAAATGAAAAAATCAGCAGTAACCTGACCAGGCTGGAGTCTTTACGGATGGAGCAAAGGTCGCTGCAGAGCGATATTCAGATTGCTGAAGAAGGGCTGAAGGAAGCCAAAATCCTTGAAATATATAAGAAGAAAGTTTATCAAGACCAGCTCCAAAGTGCCAGTTATGAAGCGGCTCGCGGCAATTTGCCGGTGGGCGAGCCCTGCCCGTTGTGCTTTTCCATACATCACCCTTTCCGCGAAATGGATCTTGCGATTTTTGTGGATACGGCAAAGCAGGAAATGGAAGATGCAGAAGCAAGACACCAACAAATTCAAGGGCAAATTCAACAGCTTCATCAACAGGAAAATGCACTCCGGCAGGCCATTGCCCAAATCGCCGGTACCGATCCCAATCAAATGGGTGGGGAACTGGCCGGCCTATATGATGCGCTGGCAAACCTCGAAAAGGAAATTGCCGTACTACAAAAGCAAATTTCAGCGGAAGACCAATTATCCCCCATGGATGACCTTGCCAAAGAGGCTGCTCAATTGACGGAAACCATAAAGGCGGGAGAAGCTGTTTTGGGACAAATCAAAGACTTCCACGCAAAACAACAACGGCTAAAGGATGGCTTAGAAAATAGCAGGAGAATGCTCGACCAACTCAGGATGGAGCAAAATAATCTCCAAAATCAACTCATCGCCGAGGAAACCAGGCTTCAAGCAGAAAAAAATGCAGAGCAGCACATGGAAACTACCCTGCAAAACCTCCTGGCCAGTTATGGATATGAATTTCAACCCGTTAACTTCCAGGATGTGTATAAAAAACTGGATTCCCTATTTTCACATTGGAAAAAGGCAAATACGGATTTGGATAGCTACCGGGAGAAATGGACTAAGACCAATACCGAACTAGATAAACTGCGCGGAGCAATTTCCAGTTTGCAGCCGGCGATTGAACAGAAAAAGGAGGCATTAGAATTACTTCAACAGGAAATTTTCACGCTGGAAGCAGCAAGACGAAGCTTGCCTGTAGGGCAAAACCCGAGGCTCGAAAAGGAAGCCGAGGAAACAAGTCTTAACCAGGTAAAAACTACCCTGCAGGATGTCAGGAATCGCCAGACAGTACTGGAGACCAACTGCAAAAACCTCAAAATTCAACTCCAGCAAACGGAGGCTGATTTAAAGAAAACCTTGGAAAAGGTGGCTGCTTTGCGCACCGAACTGGAACGAGCGGCATTAGCGGATGGCTTTGCCCATCTCGATGCGCTAAAGCAGGCGCTTTTAGAGACGGAAACCGTCCACCGGATTGAATCCCGCAAAAAGGAATTGTCGGAATCAGGCCATCGAATCCAGGGGGCACTGCAAACCACCCTTGGACAGGTGGAAGGTCTCCAGGCGCGGGCGCTCAGCGACAAATCTGCTGATGAACTTGGCGAGGAGTATCAGAAAATCCAACAGGAGATGGAGACCCAAAACCAGACCATCGGTGCGCTTAGCAATCAGCTTGCTGAAGAGCGTAACAAGGCCAGGCAGGCACAGGATTTACTGGAAAAGTTAAAGGAGCGCAGGCTGGAACACCAACGCTGGGAGGAGCTAAACAAATTGATTGGTTCGTCAGATGGCAAAGTATTCCGCGTTTTTGCCCAGGGGCTCACCCTTCAACAGCTCACCCAACTGGCCAACAGGCATCTGGAGCAATTGAGTGGTCGTTATCAACTAAAGCGGCGTTCCTGGGAAAAACTGGAGCTTGAAATTCTGGATACTTTCCAGGCTGATCACCGCAGATCGGTAAAGACCCTTTCTGGCGGGGAGAGCTTCCTGGTCAGCCTTGCGCTTGCCCTTGCGCTATCCGACATGGCCGGCCAAAATACCAGGATCAAATCACTGTTCATTGATGAAGGATTCGGCACCCTGGATGAAAACAGCCTTGATGTCGCTCTGAATACCCTGGAAAATCTTCAGGGTAGCGGCAAAACCATCGGCATCATTTCCCACGTCAAGGAGTTGAAAGAACGCGTTGGCGTACAAATTTTCGTGCGCAAAGGCGGAAATGGCTTCAGTACCATAGAATTAAAGGGGTAGCGGATTTTTATGCACAATGAGGTGCTGCAGCATCCATGAATAGCCAAAAAGTGCTACCTTTGCGGCCGTCCAAGCAATACGATCCTTCCTATGCAGGAATCACCCTCAAAACCCGCCTTCTTGCTCCTGGAAGACGGTACGCTCTTCAGCGGTAAAGCCGCGGGCGCTATTGGAACCACCTCCGGAGAAATTTGCTTCAATACCGGGATGACCGGTTATCAGGAGATTTTTACCGACCCTTCTTATTTTGGTCAGCTCTTGGTGGCCACCAATGCCCATATCGGCAATTACGGCACCAAAAACGCCGAAACGGAGTCGGAAAAAATAAAAATTGCCGGGCTCATCTGCAAAAACTTCACTGTGCCGTATTCAAGGCCCCAAGCGGATGCCTCTATTCAGGATTATTTTGAAAAGGAGGGTCTTGTGGGCATCTCCGACGTGGATACCCGTGCCATCGTAAGGCATATCCGCCACAAGGGTGCCATGAATGCCATCATCTCCTCAGAAATTACTGACCTCGACCAACTGCGCGAGCGCCTGGCTGCCGTGCCTGACATGAACGGGCTGGAGCTCGCCTCTCAGGTCAGCACCACAAAGCCCTATTTCTTTGGGCAACCGGAAGCTCCCCTTAGAGTTGCTGTGTATGATTACGGGGTTAAGCGCAACATCCTGCAATGTCTGGCCGACCGCGGCTGCTATCTCCAGGTTTTTCCGGCCCGGACTCCCTTGGAGGTAGTCAAAGCCTGGAATCCACATGGGTATTTTTTATCCAATGGCCCCGGCGACCCTGCGCCCATGGATTATGCCATCCAAACCGCCAAGAGCATACTCTCTGAAAACCAGGCGCTCTTCGGAATCTGCCTGGGGCATCAAATCCTCGCATTGGCCATGGACATTCCTACCCACAAAATGCACCACGGCCACCGCGGCATCAATCATCCTGTGAAGAACCTGCTCACCGGCCATTGCGAGATTACCAGTCAAAACCACGGTTTTGGGGTGAGCCGCGAAGCCATCGCAGCGGCTGCCGACCGGGTGGAGGTCACTCACGTCAATCTGAACGACGGCAGCATTGAAGGCTTGCGGGTAAAAGGCAAGCGGGCTTTTTCGGTGCAGTATCACCCCGAGGCCTCTCCCGGACCACATGATGCCCGCTATTTGTTTGACGAATTTGTTCGATTTATGCATAATTAATGCCCTCCACCGGGCTACCTTGCTTATTTTTGTGCCGAATTTTAGCATCACTGAAAACCAAACAATAATATGAGTGCCATTGTAGATATTATAGCGCGTGAAATTCTCGACTCCAGGGGCAACCCCACTGTGGAGGTGGAAGTGCTGACCGAAGACGGTTTCTTTGGTCGGGCGGCTGTACCCTCGGGAGCTTCCACGGGTTCGCATGAGGCTGTAGAACTTCGCGACAACGACCCCGACCGCTACCTCGGCAAGGGGGTGCGCAAAGCCGTTCACAATGTGGAAGAAATTATCCGCGAAGAACTTATCGGTACGGATATTTTTGAGCAGCGCTACATTGATAACCTGATGATTGACCTCGACGGTACGCCCAATAAGGCCAAACTCGGAGCCAATGCCATCCTGGGTGTTTCCCTCGCTGTAGCCAAAGCGGCCGCTGAAGAAGCAGGTATGCCCTTGTACCGCTACGTAGGGGGTGTCAATGCCCATGTATTACCCGTGCCGATGATGAACATTCTCAACGGTGGTTCACATGCGGATAATGGCATTGATTTTCAGGAATTTATGGTCATGCCCATAGGTGCCGAATCCTTCAAGGAAGGCCTTCAGATGGGCGTTGAGGTATTCCACCACCTTAAAAAGGTGCTTAAAGACAAGGGGTATTCCACCAATGTGGGAGATGAGGGAGGCTTTGCCCCCAATATTCGCTCCAACGAAGAGGCCATTCAAATTGTGTTGCAAGCTATTGAAAAGGCCGGTTACCGCCCCGGAGAAGATATCTTCATCGCTCTCGATCCGGCTGCTTCTGAGTTTTATAATGAGGAAGAAAAAGTATATCACCTGCGCAAATCCTCCGGTGAAAAACTGACGGGCGAGCAGATGGTAGCCTACTGGAAGGACTGGTGCAATCGCTATCCCATCTTCTCTCTGGAGGATGGGCTGTTTGAAGACGACTGGGATTCCTGGAGCAAACTGACCGCTGAGGTGGGCAGTCGCGTACAGCTTGTAGGTGACGACCTGTTCGTGACCAATACCAGGCGTCTGCAACGCGGTATTGATGCCGGCGTGGGTAATTCCATCCTGATTAAAGTCAATCAGATTGGTTCCCTCACCGAAACTATTGAAACCGTGAGTATGGCTACCCGTCATGCCTACACCAGCGTGATGAGTCACCGCTCCGGCGAAACGGAGGATACCACCATCGCCGATTTGGCTGTGGCATTGAATACCGGCCAGATAAAAACCGGCTCTGCGTCTCGTTCCGATAGGATTGCGAAGTACAATCAGCTACTGAGGATAGAAGAAGAACTCGGCGATGACGCGATCTATCCCGGCAAATCGCTGTTATAAAACCCGGTAAAATGACCGTTTCCGGAATTTACCAATCGCTGCTCGGTTTGTTACCCGCTCCCATGCGGAACAAATATTTTCTGATTCTGATCGCGTTTTTCTTAATGCTGTTGTTTTTTGACAAACACGACTTTATCACCCAAATCAGGTTGCAGCGCACGGTAAACAAACTGGAAGAAGACAAGGCCATTTACCTCAAAAAAATCGAAGAAGCAGAGGCTGCTCGCGCTGATTTTGAGGAAAATAAGGAGCGATTCGCACGCGAACAGTACAAAATGAAAAGACCCGATGAGGAAGTATTCATCATCGTGGAAGAAGAGTAAACATCATCGGATAACCTGAAATCATCACCACATGTCCGTTTTAGTGCACAAAAATTCCAAAGTAATTGTACAAGGATTTACCGGTAAGGAAGGTACCTTTCACGCCGGGCAAATGATAGAGTACGGCACCAATGTCGTGGGGGGCGTTACCCCCGGAAAGGGTGGGGAGACACACCTGGATAAGCCGGTGTTCAACTCGGTATATGATGCCGTACAACAAGCAGGGGCGGATACCTCTGTCATTTTTGTTCCTCCCGCTTTTGCCGCTGATGCTATTATGGAAGCTGCGGAAGCCGGTATTAAGGTCATCATCTGTATCACGGAGGGCATTCCGGTGCAGGATATGGTGAAAGTGAAAGCATACCTCAGCGATCGGGACTGCCGCCTTGTCGGCCCCAATTGTCCGGGGGTAATTACTCCGGGAGAGGCCAAATGCGGCATCATGCCGGGCTTTATCCACCGCAAAGGTACTATTGGCATCGTTTCCCGCTCCGGTACCCTCACTTACGAGGCCGTGGATCAGGTAACCAAGGCCGGGCTGGGTCAATCCACCTGTATCGGTATCGGTGGTGATCCCATCGTAGGAACCACTACGAAAGAAGCTGTGGAGTTGCTGATGAACGACCCGGAGACGGAGGGTATCATCATGATTGGTGAAATCGGTGGAAGCATGGAAGCTGACGCAGCCCGATATATCAAAGAGTTTGGTACTAAGCCCGTCGTAGGGTTTATTGCCGGACAAACCGCGCCTAAAGGCCGGACTATGGGACATGCCGGTGCCATCATTGGCGGCAAAGATGATACCGCCGCTGCTAAAATGGCAGTGATGGAGGCTTGTGGCATCCACGTGGTGCACACTCCGGCCGAGATTGGCATTACCATGAAGCGCGCACTGGGGTTGTAATCCTTCCGGTTATACCGGTTTGCCGATATCCTCAAACCACAGGTCCGGTCGGTTTCGGATAAAATCCTCCATAAGGGAAATACAGGTGGGATCGTTCAGCACGACCACTTCAACGCCATGGGCGCGGAGTAACTCTTCCGCGCCCATGAACGTTTTATTTTCGCCAATGACTACTTTGGGAATGCCGTACAGCAGGATGGCCCCCGTACACATCGGGCACGGCGACAGCGTGGTGTAAAGCACGCATTCGCGATAGACGGCAGCTTCACGGCGTCCGGCATTTTCAAGAGCGTCCATCTCACCGTGCAAAACCACACTGCCGCGCTGAATGCGCTGGTTATGCCCTTTGCCGATGATTTCACCGTGATAGGCAAGCACACTTCCAATGGGAATACCGCCTTCTTTGAGACCTATTTTGGCCTGGTTAACGGCTTCCTGGAAGCAGGAATCAGTTGTTGTAAGGTAATTTTTTACTGGCATTTCGCATGAGATTGTCCACTAATTGAGCGGGTGTACTTCCTACACTACCCTGTACCTGGTGGTTGTAATTCCAGATCATCTTGCCTGTACCCCTGTCGTGAATTTCCATATTGACATTGGTGGTATTCGTAGAAGCCCATGCGCCGGTCAGGAGGCCGATGGCTACAGCTGCACCCTCCGATATAGGTTTTGTCAAGGCGTAGTTGGAGGTGATGAGTCCGTCCACTCCGAGCGTTTCGCAGATTTCGGCAGGTGTCATGGGATTGCCATCGAAATAACCGGCACGTTGCAGTTTGGCATTGACAGTTTCGGCATCCATGACGTCCACAAAGATTTTGTTTTGCATTTTGCGGCGCAACAGCCAGGAAATCATCTCTTTCTGGAAGTTACCGGACTCCAGCTTTTGCTGTTCCTGGATGGCTGCCGGATCTGTTTTGCGCGTTGCAGCGATGGTCACCTTGGGGGGGGCCACAGCGATTAAGCGGTGCTGGTAGGAGATGGATCTTGCTTCAGGGCTGAAGTAAACCCTGGCGCAGGAACCGAAGGCGATAATGGCCGTTATAGCGGCCAGAAAGAAAAACTTGGATTTCATGAAATAAGAATTTTAGTGTGTTATCAATAAACGCTACAGCGCTATATCGGAGTTTTCAAAAATGGTGAAAATGGAGTTTTTTTATGCAAAATACCTGATGATAGGACTTACTATCGGGTAATATGGCGTTGGAAAATAGAGTTGACATTCATGGA
>CAYTNI010000156.1:0-7196 GCA_964439115.1 uncultured Saprospiraceae bacterium | reverse complement strand
GTCAGGTGGGCCCACTGCCAGATACCCCTTATGGCAGAGAACTGGAATATCTACGTACCGCCATTGCCCAGACCAATGCCTATGCGGATACCATCGTAGAGGTGGCCAATGCCGGGAACAATTTAGCTGATTATCCTCAAAGTCGTCTGGCCGAGCAGCTCCGCCATGTGGCACGCCTCATTTCTGGCGGCCTCGAGACCAAAGTATATGTGGTAAGCCTCGGTGGATTCGACACCCATGCCAACCAGGTACTCGAAGGAAATACCACAGGAGGCGAACATGCCGAACTCCTCCGTGTACTTTCAGAGGCCATGGCAGCATTCCAGGAAGATCTGCGCCTACTTGGGCACGAACAGCGCGTTATTGCCATGACTTTCTCCGAGTTCGGCCGCCGCATCCGTTCAAACGCTGCCAATGGCACAGATCATGGCTCGGCAGCACCTCTTCTGGTTTTTGGCAGTTGTGTCAACCCACAGGTGCTGGGCTCCAATCCCGAAATTTCCAACAACGTCTCTGCAGAGGAAGGGGTTCCTATGCAACATGATTTCAGGGATATTTATGGCTCCATCCTCATGGATTGGTTTGGGGTGCCGGAAGTAGATGTCAGGGATTTTCTGCATCCGGATTTCATGTATCTGCCTGTACTGAGGGTCTGCCAGACTACCTCAGTACCGGATACTGATCGGGAAGTTCTTCAGTTGACGATATTCCCTAATCCCGTTTCCCAAAAAGCCTCTGCGACTTTTCAGCATCCTGGCGGGAGAGCCCGCCTTTCAGTATTTGATGCCTTGGGCAATGAGATAGAATTGTTGTATCAAGGGGCATTGCCCTCAGGCCACCAGACCTTTTGGTGGGATTCGGGGAAACATACAGGCGGAATTTACTTTTTCAGGCTTCTGACAGAAAAGGGGCAACAAACTAAGCGGGTAGTCAAAGTGAATTCCTGATCTACCGAATTACCGAAATTCAAAATACTACTACTTCTTGCCCGCAGGTTCTGAGTATCGTTTTTACTTTGAATACTGGTGATGTTTCGACAAGTTAATTAGGCAAAACATGCTTTTTGCTTCATGCGCTCATCTTGCATGAGCATCAGTATTTTTCCTTTCGTGCGTTTTTGCTCCAAACGGGTAAAGCCCTGAATATAATCCGGAAAACTAAAGCAGGAATCAATAATTGGCAAAAGGCTGCCCTTTTCTGCTTGCTCCTTAATCCATTCAAGTTTTTCAAAAGTTGATCGAACCACGATAAGCCTGGCTTTTTGTGTCTTGAACACGGTAGTAAAAAATTGGTCCACAAGGATTTCTCTACCAGGCACAGTAGAAATGTAGATGCCGTTTTTACTCATAAGATGCCTGATTTTGAAAAAGGATCGGTTACCGAAAACGTCAAAAAAGATGTCGAATTTACTGGCGGATTGAAAGAACTGGGCGTTCTGATAGTCCATCGTGCTATGAGCCCCCAGTGATGCACAGAGCTCAAAGTTGGAAGGTGAGCTGAGCGAGGTAATTTCAGCGCCTAAAATTCTGGCTATTTGAATGGCAAAGGTGCCAACTCCCCCCGATCCTCCGTTGATACAAACCTTGCTGCCTGGGGTAATTTTGCCCAAATCCCGCAGTGCCTGAAGTGCAGTTTGGGCTGCCAGGGGAAAAGCGGCAGCTTGGCTAAGGTCAATATTGGCCGGTGCGTAACCGACTGCACCTTCGTGCACAGTCAGATACTCGGCAAAAGTTTTACCCCGTACGCCGTCCAACATGCCGAAAACTGCATCTCCGGCACGGTATTTTGCCGAATTGCTTTTTTCTACAAAGCCGCTGAAATCAAACCCAACTCCAATGGGAAATCTGCTCCCACTTAGCCATTTGAATCTTCCCTTGCGGATAAAACTATCTTTAGGGTTGTAGGCCGCAGCTACCACTTTCACCAGGATTTCCGAATGTCCAGGCGCTGGGATCTCAGTCTCCTGAAACCCTAATTTATCAACTCCTCCATACCCGGTAATGATTGCTCGTTTCATAAATTGACAGCGAGTTGCGGATACAAAAAAATACCCGCCTTTGATTGAATTTTTGAGAGATGCTCAAAATTACAAAAACCGCCAATCCAGGCCTAGTCCAATAACCAAAAACCAGGCAATTTGAAAGTTCAGTCAAGTTTTACGACTACTGACTCCCGACGAATGCTGCTTAGATTACCGCTTTCCACACAATGATAGAAGCCTTTTCTGCCACCCGAGGTTTAAAGATTTGACCCGGGAATTAAAAATTAAGATTATTTCAATTTATTTCTTGCTGTATTACAAGTGCAAAATTATTTTTTTCATTTTCATGTAAATGAACCGTCAGCGATTTCTTGGTATTTTATCCTTCCCGAATCAAAAAAAACTAAAAAAAGAAAATTACGTGGATAGCTACGACATGTTTTGGCGCACCCTGGGATTAATTTTGTCAAACAAACAATACCGGTGTTTATGGCAAAAAAAGAAAAAGAGAGAAGCCCTTTAAAACAACTTGGCCGCGTGTACGAGTTGGCGCGGGATAGCAAGTTGGATCCGCAGTTTTTGCAGCGGGTGACTCCTGAATTAACGGCGTTATCAGAATACCTTGGTGTTACACCGGAGCAGGCTATTTTGGTCTCCCTGATTTTTGCGCTGAATTATCAAGAGTCCAATGTGGGGTTTAGTGAGCTCTCGGCGTATTTGGGATGTAGTCCGCTGAATTTGCTCGAATTCGAGGATGATTTAGAAGCATTGTGTACGAAGGGCTTGCTGGTTGCACAAAAGACGAGGAACAGAATCCGGATTGCGGGTGGAGGGAAATTGTACTTCATTGAAGACTCCGTAAGAGAAGCTATCCGCAAGGGAAATCCCATGCCTGAGTTGCAGCCTCCTGGCTTTCAGGATGTTTTTGCCCTTTTGGCAAAAATACAGAACTTGGCCGACCAGCGCGACCGGGAAGAGATTAGTGCCGGAGAGATGCTGGAAGAAGCTGAATGGATATTTCGGGACAATGTGCAATTCCCATTGTTACAAAAAGTAAATGAGCTTCGACTAGATACCACAGATGTCTGGATATTCCTTTTCTTATCCTGGGAAGCGATTTCCGGACAGGAACCGGCACAATTGCAATCCTTAGCTCAAATTCTCTTCGATTCCGATCTCCGCCGGGTAAAATTCATGCAAAAATTCTTTTCGGGAGAAAACCATCTACTCCAGCAAAAACTAATAACACTAAAACCAGCGGGTATTTTTAATGATGTTGAACTCGAGCTTACGGATCGAGCCCTGGCAATCATGCGCGAAAGTGAGTTGCATCTGTTCAAGTCGGATTCCCAACATCATCCGCTAATAAGACCTAATGAAATCCAGGCCCGGGAATTGATATTTGAGGACTCCGCAAAACGCCAACTGGATATCGTTCACCATCTTTTGGATGAATCGGTGCTACAAAAAACTCAGGAACGACTGCAAGGTAAAGGGCTGTCGAAAGGTATTCTCATGCTTTTTCATGGTGCTCCCGGTACCGGGAAAACCGAAACTGCTCTTCAATTAGCGAGAATATCAGGAAGAGAAATCCTAAAGGTAGATATCAGTCAGTCGAAATCCATGTGGTTTGGAGAAAGCCAAAAGTTAATCAAAAGGATTTTCCAGGATTATAGGGAGATAGCAAAATCCTGTACCCAACTTCCCATCCTGCTGTTCAACGAAGCAGACGGATTAGTCTCCAGGCGGTCCACCGTCCGAACCACGGTGGACCAAACTGAAAATGCAATACAAAACATTCTCCTGGAAGAAATGGAAAACTTTTCCGGGATTTTGATAGCCACTACCAATTTGTTAGGGAACCTCGACCCCGCTTTCGAACGTCGGTTTTTGTTTAAGGTGGAATTTAGGCAACCTGACCTTTCCCTGCAAACCAGACTTTGGCGGCTTAAATTCCCCTACCTCGAAGAGGAGCATTGTACGTTTTTGAGCCAAAATTTTGACTTTAGCGGTGGGCAGATTGATAACGTCCTCAGAAAATCAGAAATTTACGAAATTATTCATGGCCAACCGGCCAATCTGGAAGTGATTCTGGGGTTTTGCCGCGAGGAAAAATGGGGGCGGGGAATAGAACAAATCGGATTTGCCCGCGCCTAAAAGCAATTAAACCTTAAACAAATGGCCAAACGAGAAGCAATCACCAGATACGGACTCATCATCCGCGAACTGCGGAAAAGAGCCTGCACTTTTGCAGAGTTGGAAAGCGCACTTCAGCGTGAATCCGAACTCCAGGGCAACGATTTTACAATCTCCAAAAGGACTTTCCAGAGGGACCTCACAGATATCCGTGAAATTTACCAAATTGATATACAGTTTGATACCACTGAGCGTGCTTATTTTATCGCCTTTGATGAGCCGCCTTCCATTCACGAACGGATCCTCGAAGCCTTTGACACCCTGAATGCTCTTCAAATTACGGACAGGCTGTCAAGGCACATTCACCTCCAACAACGAAAGCCGCTCGGTACCGAACACCTTTATGATTTGCTGCACGCCTGCCGAAGACGTCTTGTGGTTGAATTTACCTATCACAAATTTGAGGGCGATGCTAGAACTAAACGCAAGGTGCAACCCTATGCACTGCAGGAGTTCAAAAATCGGTGGTACCTCCTGGCCAAGGAAAGTCCCGATGCACAAGTAAAACATTTTGCACTCGACAGGATTTCCCTTCTTTCTGTTTCTACTTCCAGATTCCGCGGGCCATCACAGTTCAGCATTAAAGAGCATTTTCGCTATTGCTTTGGCATTATGAAACCTGATTCGAGCGAAAAACCAGAGGAAATCATTCTATCCTTTGAACCCTTCCAAGGTAAATACATCAAATCCATGCCCCTGCATGCTACCCAGGAAATACTACGAGATGACGAAATAGCACTTGATGTAAGGCTTAAATTATTCCTAACCTACGACCTTGTTATGGAATTGCGCTCCTATGGCGCTTCCGTTAAGGTTATACAGCCGATTCGGCTCCAGGAAATGCTTCAGGAAAACAGCCTGAAAGTATTGGCATTATACCGCGAAATGGACAGCAATTTTTTACCGGAATAGACCCGCTCCAATCCCTTATCTAAAGGGGATGAGGAAGGGTTTTCTAATTGTTGGGGTCTAGTGGCCAAAAAAACTCGGGAGCCCAGCATATCCGCCCGGTTCGGCTCCAGGAATGCAGCCTGAAAGTATTGGCATTATTCCACGAAATGGACAGCAATTTTTTACCGGAATAGACCCGCTCCAATCCCTTACCGAAAGGGGATAAGGAAGGGATGTCAAATTATTCAGGGGCCCAGTGCCCAACAATACTCAGGCACCCAGCTCAAGTTGATTTCTGACAAGGTGATAATAAGCCCCTCTGTTAAAGGTAAGTTCGGCATGCGTACCGTGTTCAACCACTTCGCCGGAATCAAGCACTACAATATAATCGGCATTCATCACTGTGCTCAAACGGTGAGCTACAATTACCATGGTTTTGTTTTTGAAAACTTCAGTGAGGTTTTCCATAACAATCATTTCGTTATAGGCATCCAATGCTGAAGTCGCCTCGTCAAAAAACAAATAGTCCGGTGCCTTATACACAGCCCTGGCGATAAGCATTCGCTGTTTTTGCCCGAGGCTTAATCCGAGGCCGTCTGCGCCAATGCGAGTGTTATACCCCAAAGGCAAAGACTCCACAAAATTTTGGATATTGGCTACTTTTACCGCCTGCAGCAATCGGACTTTGTCAATCACCTCATCGCCAAGAGCGATATTTCGGGCAATGGTATCATTGAATATATACCCATCCTGAAGCACCGCACCACATTTTTCCCTCCACAATCGGTTCTGTATGACAGCAATATTAACGTCTCCAACGCGAATTGCCCCCTCAGTCGGCTGATAATAATTGAGCAATAACCGTAGCATGGTAGTTTTTCCACTTCCACTGGAGCCGACAATAGCGGTGACCTTTCCCTTGGGAATCCTCATGCGAATATTTTTCAAAACCATGGGAGAATGCGGGCCAATGTACTGAAAGGAAACCTTATCAAGAATCAAGTCGCCCCAATCAGGAAGAAGATTAATCTTTTCTTCAATAACCTCCTCGTTTTCCCGAGTATGGATTTCATTCATCCGCTCAAGGCTGATGCGTGCTTCCTGTAATGCCCGGATGAAGTCCACAAACTGATTTAAAGGCCCATTCAGTTGGCCGATGATATACTGAATAGCAACCAGCATGCCGAGGCTCATTTTTCCCTCCACCACCTGCATCGCCACATAAAACAAGACAATCAGGTTTTTCGCTTCATTGATAAATTGAGCACCCGACTTCTGTATCTGATCAATATGGACAGTATCTAAACTTGTTCTGAACAACCTGGCCTGCGCACGCTCCCAGGCCCACCTTTTTTGCTTTTCCGCATTGTGTAGCTTGATATCAGGCATGCCGTTGATTAACTCAATCAGGTTGTTTTGATTTTCTGTGGCCTGGTCAAACTTTGCATAGTCCAGCTCCCTTCGATAACTGGTGAACAGATAAAACCACAATACGCTTAACAGTATCCCTACTGCGAAAATAATAAACACCACAGGACTCCATGTGGCAATTACTACAAAGAAGGCAATGAACGTCAAAAACGAAAAAATGGAAAACAAGGACGTAGAAGACAAAAATCGCTGGACCCGCTCATGGTCAAAAATCCGTTGCAGCAAATCGCCGGTGACCTTCGTGTCAAAATATTTCAACGGTAGATTGGTCAGCTTAATCAAAAAATCAGAGATAAGGGTAATATTCACCCTCGCCCCAACGTGCATCAAGATCCAGCCACGGATATATTCAACAAATAATTGAGAAAAAAATAAGGCAAATAAACCAAGAATGGCCGCGTGGATGAGCCGGACATCCTCCTTTTGAATACCGGAATCTACAATCTCTTTGAGTACAAAAGGGAAAACAATCTGAAGCAGCAGTCCAATCAATAAACCCGCTGCAATCTGGAGTATAAAAGAATTATATCGCTTGAAATAAGACCAGACATACCCCAAACCACTTTTATCCACGGGCTTGTCCTCGTGCTGAAAGAATTGGGGCGTGGTTTGCAACAGCAATAGAATGCCCACCGGTTCCCCTTGTTCTACATCACTGGCCCAGGAATTGAGAAACTGTTGTCGGGTAATTTTGAAT
>CAYTNI010000155.1:0-7212 GCA_964439115.1 uncultured Saprospiraceae bacterium | reverse complement strand
CCACTTGCAACTTTCTGAGGGCGCGGATTATCCGGCCACCGAATATCATGGAGATAATCAGCGACAGAATTACCGCCAGGCCGGCCCTAAAAGTGATATAGCGGAACAAGCCGGCGCCTGGAATATCGCCGAACAGTTTTTCCAGCCATTCGATTAAGTTGAGGAGCATATTAGCGCGATTTACCTCATGGTTTTTGTGAATTCAACTGATTAAAAGCCTTCTGAACTTCTTCCTTATCGTCAAACGGGTACCTGACCCCTTTAATTTCCTGGTACTTCTCATGCCCTTTCCCTGCTACGAGGATAATATCGCTTGATTGGGCAAGCGTACAAGCGGTGCGAATGGCCTGTTTCCTGTCTGCAATGGTCAGCACCTTGGAAGCATCGGATATTGGCACGCCCGCTTCCATGTCTGCCAGGATCGCCTGCGGGTCTTCACTACGTGGATTGTCAGAGGTGAGGATGACCTGATTACTCCATTCGCAGGCGGTTTTGGCCATGAGTGGGCGCTTGGCCTTGTCGCGGTCACCGCCGCATCCCACTACGGTGAGTATCCGTCCATTTCCGCGACGCAGTTTGTTCAGCGTCTGTAGTATTTTTTCCAGTGCATCCGGTGTGTGGGCATAGTCAACCACTGCGGTGATTTGATTTTTTGCCTGGTAGATGAGGTCGAATCGGCCCTCGGCAGGTTTCAACTGACTCAGGGCGGTGAGCACTTCGGTTTTATCGTGCCCCAGCAATACAGCCACGGCGTAAACGGCGAGGAGGTTATAAGCATTGAATTCACCGACGAGAAGGGCATGAAAATCGAATCCATCGAGGTCGAGCTGTAATCCTTCCAGGGAATTCTCCAATAGTTTAGCTTTGAAGTCTGCCGCCGACTTCAAGCCATAGCGATAGATTTTTGCCTTGGTATTTTGCACCATCACCATTCCCCTGCGGTCATCCACATTGACCAAGGCGAATGCTTCGCGGGAGAGCCCATCGAACAGTCCCTTTTTAGCGCGGATGTAGTTGTCGAAAGTCTTGTGATAGTCGAGGTGGTCGTGAGAAATATTAGTAAAAACGGCGCCGGCAAACTCAAGTCCCTCCACTCTTTTTTGGTCAATAGCGTGGGAGCTGACCTCCATGAATGCATAGCTGCAGCCATGAGCCACCATCTCGGCGAGTAGTTTATTGATGGCCACTGCGTCGGGAGTGGTGTAGAGGGAGGGCAGCACCTCATCGTCAATGCGATTTTCAATGGTAGAAATCAGTCCGCTGGAATAACCGAGTTTCCGGGTGAGATCATGTAGGAGGGTGGCGGTAGTGGTTTTGCCGTTCGTGCCGGTGACCCCCACTAATTGGAGATTAGCAGATGGGTTTCCAAAGAAGCTGGCAGCGAGGGTGCCTAGCGCAGCAGCGCTATCTTCCACGGCGATGCAGGTGATGTGCTCCGGAAGATTTTCAGGCCAATTTTGTACTAGGATGGCATTTGTTCCCTGTTGAGCAACTTGTCCGATAAAAGTATGCCCATCAAAATGTAGCCCTTTGACTGCTACAAACAGACTGCCTGTCCCGGCCTTGCGGGAGTCGAAGTCAATTTGTGTAATTTCCTGGTCTGTTGGCCCTTCCACGCGGAGGGGTGAGATGGCAGCCAGGAGGTCTTGCAGTTTCATGGCGATGACATCAATTTAGGTACAGGCGAACGGTTTGGCCCCGCGCGCGGGTTCCGGGTTTTATGGATTGTCTGGTGACCTTTCCAAAGCCGGATACCGAAGCGCGCAAGCCTTGATTTTCAATCAAATATAAAGCATCTCTAAGCCCCATGCCCGTAACGTTGGGCACGATATTATCCAATGTGGTGCGATTTTCCCAGAGCAGGCTGTCAGAGCGTACCCTCAGTACGCTCCAGGGTGCGTCTGGTCTGCCGATGGCGGGTAAGTCGAGGGCATCAATCAGGAAATCCATATCCTGGGATAAGCCCGAATGGTTATTGGGCCATTGGCGAGGCAAGAGCGGCTCGGGGGCGGAAGCGTTCAGGGCCTCATGCACCTCAGTAGCGCCCACGAAGCAGTGGTCGGCAATTTCGCGAAATACCGGGCCGGCCACATCGCCACCATAGTACCCATTTGATTGAGGACTGCTAATCACTACGATGCAGGAATACACTGGGTTCTCTGCAGGGAAATATCCTGCAAAGGATGCCTGATATCCGCGGATGAAAGTCTGGTTGGAAATCCTACGATAACCAATCTGGGCGGTGCCGGTTTTTCCTGCAAATCGGTAGAGGCTATCAGCGCGAGCCATTTTTTCGGCTGTTCCTCTTTCCACCACGCCTTCGAGCAACAGTTTGGCCTGTTTAAGGGTGCCGGAGGAGGCGATGCGCCTTTTTACCACGGTGGGTTTAAAATAATTCACGATTTCACCCTCTCTTAAAATTTCGGAAACGAGGAAAGGTTTCATCATTTCCCCCTCATTGGCCACGGCATTGTAAAAGGTGAGCAACTGCAATGGGGTAATTTTCAGTTCGTAGCCGATAGCCATCCATGGGAGCGTAGTGCCACTCCAATCTTGGGCACTGTTATTGGCCTCTTTGATAAAGGGTTCGGCCTCGCCGGACACTTCAACGCCGGTGGGCAGGTGGAGGTTAAAGTCTTTAAGGTGTTCGATAAAGCGGGCGGCACCCTGATAACCATTGCGGAAGTTCTTTTCCCCATAAGCCTGAACTGCGAGTTTCGCCATACCCACGTTCGAGGAAAGCTCAAAGGCTTGCTGTACCGTGATGCTGTCCATTTTTTGGGCATACGGGGAAGCGTCCTGCATGGTTTCGTTATAGAAGTTGGTTTTTCCATTTTCAATTGAGACCGTATCATCGAGGTCGAAGTACCCGTCTTCGAGCATGGCCATCATGGTGGCCAATTTGAAGGTGGAGCCGGGTTCAATAGCTGTACCCACGGCGTAGTTATAAGTTTCCCACCAGCCGTTATCGGTTTTACCGAGGTTGGCGATGGCTTTTATTGCACCGGTTTTGACCTCCATTACCACGGCTGTGCCCCATTCTGCGTTATGGTGGTTCATGGCTCTGAGCAGAGCCTCCTCGGTAATGTCCTGAATATTGATGTCAATGGTCGTTTTAAGATCATCGCCACTACGAGGTTCAACCTCGGTGAGGGCGTTTACGGGTAGCCAGATGTCTCTTGTTTTATCCACGCAAATCATTTCCCTTCTGCCGGGTCTTCCGCCGAGTTCTCCATCGAAGACGGCTTCGAGCCCTACGGGTTTGGCGTTATCGCGCACATACCCGATAGTGCGTTGAGCCAGAAGGCCGAAGGGCCTGACGCGTTCATTGCGTTGTTTGACAATAAAGCCGCCCCGCATTTGGCCGAGGTTGAACAGAGGGAAAGTTTCAATAAACCGCTTTTCTTCGTAGCTTGCTTTTCTTTTGATTTGCACGTATCGAGAGCCGCTCTTGCGCTTTTCAATCAGGAATGACTTATATCCCCCGGGCGTGTAGGAATTATCCACGTAATGGGTAATCATCCAGGCTAAGGAGTCAATATTTTCATTAAAATCCTCTTCCGACATGCCAGAAGAGTTTGGATCGAAGTAAATATCGAAAAATGGGATAGAGGTAGCCAGTAGTTCACCGTTTGCTGCGAGGATATTGCCGCGGTCGGCTTCTACATTACGGACTTCCACGAAGGTGGCTTTTCCTTTTTGGCGCCAGAATTCACCTTCGGCATAGGAGATGAAAGCCGTTTTATAAATCAGCAGGATGGCAATAGGGATTACCATCAGGAAGAAAATAAAATAAACCCTGTAGAGAACTTCGTTTTTGATGTTCATATCCTGCAGGTTTTAGAAGTAGGTGCACACCCATGCCCTGCGACTGCCGCAGCAGTTGGGGAGCAGAGAGCGATGGGTTTTTGCATTTTCATAGTTTGTAGTATTTTTACTATCTTTCAGTGACAATTTTTTTCGGTTTATCTCGGAGGGGACGCAGCCCTTTGCTGCGCAACTGGTCGGTGAGGGCGGATTGTCTGCTATTGTACATGGTTTCTGCCTGAATGGAGGTATATCGCCAGCGCAGCTCATGAAGTTCCTTGTGCAGAATCTGTATTTTACGCACATTACCCTCTGCGTAGTGTGCATTGGCGATGTAGATGACAGCCAGAAGAGCCAGAAAACCAATCATTTTTAGATTGCCTAAAATGAGATTGGAGTTGAGAAACCTCAACCCCAATACGATACCCAGACCTGTCTTACGTGATGCCATTTTCTGGTAAATATTTTATAGTGTTTTATAGTGTTGATGATGTTTTATTCATTTTTGGTTCCCCATCGCAATTTAGCGCTGCGGGCCCTTGGATTTTTTTGTAGTTCTTCTGCGGAAGGCTGAACCATTTTATGCGGGGGCAAGATGAAGGGCCGATGTATATGTCCATAAAAATCTTGTTGGACGGCACCTTCCGCATTTCCTGTTTTAAGAAAATTTTTGACCAATCTGTCTTCGATGGAATGGTAAGATATCACCACCAACCTTCCACCCGGGCGTATCACCTCGCAGGCCTGGGCCAGCAAATCCTTTAGTGCACCCGTTTCATCATTGACCTGCATGCGGAGCGCCTGAAACACCTGTGACAGGTATCTGAGGCGATTGCCTCTGATGACGGGCTCCATCACTGAAAGCAAGTCGCCAATCGTTTGAATGGCGCGGGCGCTGCGCTCTTCCACAATGCGGTCTGCCAGGGTTCGGGCATTGCGAACTTCGCCGTATTCGCTAAAGATGCGCTGTAGCTCAGCGGCGGAAAAATCATTTACCACGGCAGATGCGCTTATGCCCTCGGATGGATTCATACGCATATCCAGCAAACTGTCGAAGCGATAGGAGAACCCCCTTGTAGCCTCGTTCAACTGATGTGAAGAAACACCCAAATCAGCGAGAATGCCATCAACCTGGGCAATGCCGTAAAGCTTCAGAAAACGCTTCAGAAACCTGAAATTCTGCTGTATCAGCGTAAAACGGGAGTCTGGCAGAGCATTAGCGACGGCATCAGGATCCTGATCAAACCCAAATAAGCGCCCGGACGGACCAAGCTGCTCCAGCATCAGGGTTGAATGCCCTCCTCCTCCAAAGGTGGCGTCCACATATACGCCATCAGGCTTCATCTGTAGGGCCTCGATACACTCCGGACCCATGACCGGCTCATGATAGGCACGCATCACAGACGCTTGCCGTTTTGACCCAGTACCTCTTCGGCAAGTTCTGAGAAATCCTCTGGTTCGCTGTCAATCATGAGGTCATATTCCTCTTTCGACCATATTTCAATGCGATCATTGATAGCGGAAAGGATCACATCCTTGTCTATCCCGGCCCACTCCTGCAGTCTTTTCGGCAGAAGTATGCGGTCGGCACCATCAAGCTCCAACGGCGTTGCACCCCGCAGGAAATATCTGGCGAACTCGCGGTTCTTTCGATTGTACTGGTTGAGCGCTGTGACTTCTTCAGCAATCCTTTCCCATACCGGCTTGGTGAATAATGTCAAACAGCGCTCAAATCCTCGGTTAACCACAAAAGACAGGCTTTCCACCTCCATCTGCGAAAGCAAATCGGAGGGAAGACGCAGGCGACCTTTTGGGTCTAACCGGCACTCATATTCACCCATCAATTGTTGCATACCTTAACAACATCCATTTTCAAGACTCAAAATTAAGGAGTTAGACACAAATCTCCACTTTTTACCACTTTTTTTTACCTATTTTTTTTCCACATCAACCTCTTAACCCTAAAATTTAGAAGAAATGTACCTTTAAAAGTGACAAATCATTCCTATTTAAGATATTTTTTCTCAAATTGGGTCAAAAATACCTACTGTTCGATGCTAAAAAAGTGGGAAAAAGTGGGAGAAATAAAAAATCCCCCGCTTCAAAGCTGCCTGAAGCGGGGGATTTTTGTGTTTAGGGGGGGTACGCTTTTCTAAAAGCTATTTATAATTGCCAGAAAATCATCCGCTTTGAGCGATGCACCGCCGATAAGTCCGCCATCCACATCCGGCTGCCTGAAGAGTTCCCTCGCATTGGCAGGATTGCAACTGCCCCCATAGAGTATGGAAATAGATTGTGCCACCTCAGCGCCGTATTGTTTTTGGAGCAGTGAACGAATAAAGCCGTGCATATCGCGTGCCTGCTCAGGAGTTGCAGTAACGCCGGTTCCAATAGCCCAAACAGGTTCATAAGCAATGACTACCCTGCGAATTTGGGCTTCATCCAGGTGAAACAGTCCGTTACGCAACTGAGCTTCAACCAATGCTTCATGGGTGCCGGCCTCGCGGGCATCCAGTTTTTCGCCACAGCAATATATGGGCGACATTTGGAAGGACAATACCGCGTCCACTTTTTGGGCAAGCTGGGCCTCCGTTTCCTGGAAATACTCCCTCCGCTCGGAATGCCCCACAATGACATAATTGACCTCCACGGATGCCAGCATGTGCGCGGAAACTTCTCCGGTGTAAGCGCCGCTGTCGGCCCAGTGGCAATTTTGGGCACCAAGTTTGAGATTGGCAACCTCCCTGATAATATTACCCACATTATTCAGGTGCAGGAAGGGTGGAGCTAGCACCACAACAGTCTCTGAGGGCTGAAGGCGGTCAGCAATTTCCTTGGCGAGATTGCGACCCTCCACATAGGATTTGTTCATTTTCCAGTTGCCTGCTACAATGCGTTGTCTTTCCACCATTTTATTTCAATTTATTGGGTTGGAAGTTGTTTTTTTGCTTTTCGCGAGAAGTAGTGTTCCATGCCTCCTCCGATAGCTACCGCGAGAGCCATAATGAGGAGGTTCCAGTACCAATCTAATGGTTTTCTTCCGGTTTCGATGAAAATGGCATTTTCTGGAATGGCGAATTTGGCAGCAGGGAGGCTGGTGCTTCTATTGCGCTCTTTATCTATCGAGCGCGTAATTCCACTCAGCGTGAATGCCCCCTGCGGCGCACAGTTGCCAGCTTTGACGCAAGTACTATCAAATCTTTGATTCCAGGCAATCACCGCGGGATGTATTACCAGCCCTTTTTCGAGGCTATCCATCTGCGCACCGGAAAGCACAGGGTATGCGATAACGGGTTTATAACCCTTTTTCAAAGGTGGCGTATGGACGAAGTCGCCACTTCGAAATGCTTCACGGATTTCTATGTAATCGGCATCACCTACACCTTCTCCCAATACCTGGGGCAT
>CAYTNI010000154.1:0-7296 GCA_964439115.1 uncultured Saprospiraceae bacterium | reverse complement strand
TATCGAACATCCCGAGATTGGAGATGGTAAAGGTATTGCCTTGCATCTCTTCGGGTTGCAATTTGCGATCTTTGGCTTTATTGGCCATGGCTTTCACCTCCACGTTAATTTGGGAGAGGGTTTTCATATCAGCATGGCGTATAACAGGCACCAGCAGGCCATCCTCCACCGCAACCGCTACGCCGACGTGGATATCGCGATTGGTGCGGATTTTATCACCGAGCCAGGAAGAATTGATGGCGGGATGTTGGCGCAGCGCGGTTGTACAAGCCTTGATGACGAAGTCGTTGAAGGATATTTTAACAGGAGCCACTTCATTGAGGCGGTCGCGCAGCTGTACCGTTTTGTCCATATTGATTTCCACGGTAAGGTAGAAGTGGGGTGCGCTGAATTTACTTTCGCCGAGTCGCCGCGCAATGGTTTTGCGCATCATACTCACCGTTTTCTCTTCAAAGTTGCCTTCGCTGCTGCCGAAGTAGAAACCTGAAACAGCCGGAGCTTCAGCTGCAGGCGCCGCGGGAGCGGGTGCAGGTTGTGGCTTTTGGTTTTCGAGGAATGCCTCTACATCGCGGCGAACGATGCGCCCCTGATCACCGGAGCCGATTACCTGTGCGATATCGAGTCCGCTTTCCCGTGCAATGCTTTTGGCTAATGGCGATGCCTTTACCCGATCTTCGGAAGACTCCACTATCTGACTGGTTTGTACTACAGGAGCGGTATTTTCCGGAGCGGCAGCAGGGGTTGAATCCGCCTGCGCATGTCCATTGGAGCCAACATTAGCAGCGGAAATAGCTGCCTGCCAGTCCTCTCCAGCCTTACCAATGACGGCGATTACGGAGTTGATAGGCACTGGACCTTCCTTTATGGCGATATGCAAAATGACGCCCTCGGCGGGGCTGTCGAGTTCCATGGTAGCTTTGTCAGTCTCTACCTCTGCGAGGGTATCACCCGGCTCCACGCGGTCTCCTTCTTTTTTGAGCCATCCTACAATATTACCCTCTGTCATGGTGTCGCTCATGCGGGGCATAAAAATAACTTCTGCCATAGCGAGAATTTTTCCGGTAAAATCAGGGATTGGAACATAGCGTTCCTCTTTCGGTTCGCAAAAATGCGACATTTTGCGTATTATTAGACCATGGATTTTATTTTTTCAGCGCTAATTGTGAAATTGATAGGATTTCAATTTTTAAAAACCTGTATAATTGCAAACTTTTAGATGGTTTCACTCAATGATTTAATTAAACAACAATGAAATTTTCACATCTGGCATTTTTTGTTTTAGCCTCATTTTTTGTTGTCCCGGTAGTTGGTCAGGACAAAGCTGACGAAAATATTAACAAGGTTTTACGCAAGCATGGCCTTGAGCAGAGTCAGGTCATGGAAATTGCAGCTTGGCTTACGGATGTACACGGCCCTCGTCTGACAGGATCTCCTCAATTGGAAAAAGCCACTGACTGGGCTGCCGTAACGGTTAAAAGCTGGGGCATGTCGAATGTCCATACGCCTTCCTGGGGCCCCTTCGGCCGTGGCTGGGAATTGAAGCGTTTCCATTTGGATTGTGAAGCGCCCGTGCCTTTTCCCGTTATTGCTTACCCGAAAGCCTGGTCGCCTTCCACCAAGGGGCGAATTACCGGGGAGGTTATTTACCTCGAGGCGGGCAACGAGGAAGAACTCGCCGCCTACAAGGGCAAACTCAAGGGAAAATTTGTGTTGCTCGATACACTTCGGTTTATAGAAGCACCTTTCGAAGCTGAGGCCAGACGCCAAAGTTCAGAAGATTTGCTCAAAATGGCCAACGCCCCAATGCCGACCCCCTTCGGTTTCCGCAACTGGGGGAGCGGACAGCGGTTCAGCACCAAACTCTGGGAGTTCATCTATGAGGAAAAACCGGCTGCTGTCATTGACCGCAATTTCAAGGGAGACCTCGGAACAGTTTTCGCCACAGGTGCCCGCGCAAAAAAAGGAAGTGCCCGCGACAAAGATGCAGAAGTACTCCCTCAGCTTACCATGGCCGCTGAGCACTACAATCGCATTTTCCGTTTGCTGCGCAGAAATATTCCCGTAAAGTTGGCCATGGAGATCGAGGCGGAATATACCAATCCCGACGGTATGTCGCGTAACCTTATTGCGGAAATTCCGGGTACTGACCTCAAAGATGAAGTAGTCATCTTTGGTGCCCATATTGATTCCTGGCACCTGGCTACCGGCGCTACCGATAATGCTGCCGGTTCTTCGGTCATGATGGAAGCAGCGCGTATTCTGTTAGAGACAATCAAAGAAACCGGTGTTCAACCTCGAAGAACCCTCCGCCTCGCGCTTTGGTCGGGCGAAGAGCAAGGACTGCTCGGTTCCCGCGCTTATGTCAACGAACATTATGCTGAACTAGATTCCCTGGGGAGTGTACTTCGCTACAAACCAGCCCAGGAAAAGGTTTCCGCTTATTACAACCTGGACAATGGTACCGGAAAAATACGCGGTATCTATTTACAAGGTAATCCAGAGGTTCAACCGGCATTCAGAGCATGGCTCGATCCCTTCAAGGATCTGGAAGCCAATACCATTACGCTTTCCAACACCGGTGGAACCGACCACCAGGCTTTTGACAGGGTTGGCATTCCCGGGTTCCAGTTTATTCAAGACCCAGTGGCGTATTCGACTCGTACCCACCACTCCAATATGGACAACCTCGATCACCTGCTGGGGGATGACCTTAAACAGGCTGCCACCATCATCGCTTCCTTTGTTTGGCATACCTCGCAGCGGGACGAAAAACTGCCCCGAAAGGAAAAGGAGGAAGAGGTACGTCCCAAATCTGCCAGCGGAGGACAATAATATCCGGTCAAAATTTCGAAATCATGATATCCAAGTGGCAATTTTCTTTGGTTGCCGGCCTGATAATGGTTGTAACATCCTGTAAACCCTCCGGGCCATGGGAGCAGTTCACGGCCTGTGGCCAAAACCACTGCGTGGCAGAAGCTCTCGCTTTGAAGGACGCTTACCTGGCAGATCCAAAGTCTGTACTTGAGAAAATCAGTGCCAGTGCCGACAATGGAGAAGATTTCGGGTTGGGCTGGGCTTATATTATCCGGGACAGTGTGCTGCTCCATAAAGCGCATGGTACGGTGGAAGAAAGGCTGGCGCTCCAAAAGGCACTGACCAACGTAGCTCTTCCCTTCGCTATTGATCCTAAACTAGGCGTCATAGCCAAAAATTTAGTAGATTTATGGGGAAGTACACTTATCACCGAGGCAAAGGTCACCGACGCATCCCTACTGGAAGGCAATTGGATCTCCGATAAGGATACCAGGTACGAAATTCGCATAGCCGACGGCAGGTTTGTGGAATATTATGACGACAAGGAGCAAACCAATTACCCATATCTGTACTTTGAGCAGTGTCCGGAGGCATGTAATCCGGCCGCGACTGATATGCCCTGTATCAGGATTAACGGCGAAGAAGCATCCTGCTATATGGTCGTTGAGGCTGGAAGGGAGGTGCTTCAACTCTCACTCATAGGCGGTAATGGCAGTACGCTGCCTTTTTCACGCAAACAGTAAATACTCACAGGAATGGCCATCCAGGCTGATTATATCGCTAAGGCTGCTCCTGCGATTACCAGATTGAAAAGTCGCTACCCGAACCCAAAAGATGACCTCCTGGTGTCGGATGTGGTAGATGTTTATGGGAATCAGTACGTTAACCTCGTCCAGGAGGGTGGGGGAGTGTTGGGTATTGCACTTTTGGGCTATACCTACGTTCTCGAGCAGATGGGGATTCGTTTCATGAAGATGGCAGGTACAAGCGCTGGCGCCATTAATACCATGATGCTTGCAGCACTTGGACAAAAGCATGAAATGAAATCCCTGAAAATCCTCGAGTTGCTGACGCGCAAAAATTTATTCGACTTTGTAGATGGAGTGCCATTGGTTCGCAATTTGATTAAGCGGCTCATCTGCTCTGGAAGTTTTTTTCCCGGATGTTCAAGGTTGCCATTGGGGTAATCACAACCTTTATGATTTCCTTGTTTTTGCTCATATTTCTAGTTGGGGGAAAGCACTCAGGGGTTACCTTTTGGGTGGTGCTCGCAATTTTTGTGTCAAGTGCAATCGCACTCGGCATTTTTGGGATTTGGGTGAGAGACAAGCGTCGGGATTTTCTGAAAGCTGAATTTGGCCTCAACCCCGGCAACGACTTTATCCACTGGGTTGAAGGCATACTCAAAGATTCAGGTATTCATCATTTAGGGGATTTGCGAAGGCATATTGAAACTGTTCCTCCTGGTGGATTCAGGATGCGCGGCACGGAGGACACCCAGCTGCTGGTAGATCTGAACCGACCGGCAATGGAGCAGTTTCTGGTAATAGTAACTTCGGATATCACCCATCAGATCAAGGTGGAGTTTCCGCGTATGTGGCGGCTATATTGGCCTGATGAAGAATCCGTCAATCCCGCAAGTTTTGTTCGAGCCTCCATGTCCGTGCCGGTATTTTTCAAACCCTATTCCATACCCCTCCGCGATACGGAAGAATTCAGGGCCAGATGGCGGATGGCGGTAGGGCCGCAGGCTGCGCGCCAGCTTGCACCGGCTGCTAAATTTGTAGATGGGGGTATGATTTCCAATTTCCCCATCAACGTTTTTTATAATCCGCAGGTGTCAAAACCTCGCCTTCCCACGTTTGGTATCATTCTGAAGGAAGCAGAAACTACTCCGCCCCAGGAAGGGGCATATCCTTCCTTTCTCAGCTTTCTTGGTGCCATGCTAAATACGCTTAGATACCATTACGATAAAGAATTTCTCATCAAACATGCAGATTTTCAAAAAACCATAGGTGAAATTGATGTTAAAGGTATCAATTGGCTCAATTTCAACCTCAGCGAGGAAGAAAAACTGGAGCTGTTCCGTCGCGGTGCAGAAGCAGCAGCCGACTTTCTTCTCGGTGTTAGTGAGGCTCCTGTAGTGAAGCCGGGAGTTGAAAAGTTGATTGCACGTGAACAAAAGCCCGAACATCAGGGTTTCGACTGGGAACAATACAAGCGCTACCGGCGGATTCGGAAAGAGCGGCTTGGTTATTAAAATTCACCAGATATGTTTGGATTTTTCAAAAAAGACCCTAAAAAGGCATTAGAGCAACAATACCGGAAACTCATGGAAGAGGCCATGCAGATCCAGCGAACCGGTGACCTACGAGCCTATGCAGATAAAATTGCTGAAGCAGAGGAGATTGCCAAACAAATTGAAGCCCTGCAAAAGTCAGCCTGACCCGATCGAATTTCAAAAGCGATTCACGCCTTCAATTTCCATAATCAAATCTGCTCCGTATGCCTTTGCAGGCGTTTGGAACCCAATAGGTGCATTGCCTTGTAATACTTTTTTGACAATGGTAAGGCTGGAAAGAGCAGTAAGTGTATAGCCCTCCGGTGCGACTAACTGAGCTTCCAGGCTTTTCCCGGCAGGATTGCTTACCTTTCCCCAGATGTAGCTCTTAGCCCTGGCTCTTCGGTCGGGGCTGGGTCCGGCGGGACGTTTTCTAATGCGGTCCTGCACTATTTTCTTGACGAATTCGGTGCGAAGCAGCCAAATGAAATACTTCTGCCATTTGACCATCCTGTAAGCGCTGGGGGAAACGCCAGTATAAGTTTCAATATTAGGGATTCCGGTGCTGTAATAGGCGGTGGATACATCCCCCCATGGGATGTTCATGACCAACAGAGGCTTTGCCTTAAAGGGGATAACCATAGATTTAAAACCCAATGGTACTTTAACAATCTTTCCATTTTGCCGAATGGCAGATCCATGCCCCAAACCCTCTGTCATGGTAAGTGCAGTACCCTGAGATACGCCTCCTCCAAGCCCGGCAAACGCCAACTGCAAATGGCTGGCATCGGGCATTTGTTGTTTAAGGAATAAAGCCAGGCAATCAGTGGGTACTACATCGAAGCCGGTACCCGACATAAGCATTATATTGGCCTCTTTTGCTTTTTTGTCCATCCTTGCTGCTGTTTCGAATACGCCTATTTCACCGGTGATATCGAGATAATGAACGCCGTTTCGGATGCAAGCCTCCATCATTGGTTTAGCGGTGAACATGAATGGTCCGGCTGCATGGAGAACGACCTGAGTGGTTTTCAGCGCTTCGTCCATGGCCTTTTGGTCGGAAAGGTCAAAAACCCGGTAATCGAGGTTCATATGCTGGGCGAGAGCTTTCACTTTTCCCGCTGAACGGCCGGCGAGGATTGGAGTCAACCCGAAGGAGGCGGCATATTCGGCAATGAGTTGACCAGAGTAACCAGTAGCGCCGTAAAGCAGGAATTCCATGGAAATTTATTTAAGGTGAGCAAAAATTATCGAATGAGCAAAAGATACACTGCGGCAAATGGAATGAGAAAAATAAAACCATCAAACCGATCGAGCAGACCGCCGTGTCCCGGAAGTACACTACTGGAATCCTTGGCCTTAAAGCTGCGCTTGAGCATGGATTCCACCAGGTCGCCGAATGTTCCGAAAACGGCCACAATAAGTGCCAGTATCAACCAGTTCTCCATCGTCAAATCGGTGTCTGTCAATCCAAGAATTACACCGGTAAGCAGGGTAAATCCTGTCCCGCCGAGGAATCCCTCCCATGTTTTTTTGGGCGATAATCTTGGGAATAACAGATGTTTCCCAATCCTAGAGCCTACCATGTAGGCAGCAGAATCATTCACCCAGGTCATGATCAGTAAACCCAGGATGGTACCTGTAAGGAACTCTTTGTCATCAAATGCAATGAATTCCAGAAGGGCAAACGGAATGCCGATATATACTGTTCCTAAGATAGCATAGCCTATATTGCCAAATGGCTTAGGGGAGTTTGCATACATTTCATAGATGAATAAGAAAAAAAGAAATGGGAAGAAGATAAGCGCAGAGGCAGAGATAAAAATAGCCTCGTTATTAACTAAGCCAAGGTGGACAATTGAGTTGCCGGCAAATGGCGTCAGACCGATTAATACCCCCAGCATTTTACGCAGGGAGTCGCGTTTTTTTCCGCGGTCCAACACCAATGAAAGGTACTCCCACAGGCAACCGGCAGTAATCAGGGCAAAAAGCGCTACAAATGTGTAACGACCGCCAAATACGCCGCCTAACATTACGAGGGAGAAAATTAATCCGGTAATTCCTCTTTGAACCATGCTTACCTGCGCCTTTGTGGCAAAGGTAAAAAAATCAGTCCAGCCATGTTAACCCATTGAGGGAAAAACCTCCCTGGCCATCCGCAGTGCCTGCTCGAGTGCTTTTTGATTAAGCATCAGAGGTTC
>CAYTNI010000153.1:0-7332 GCA_964439115.1 uncultured Saprospiraceae bacterium | reverse complement strand
CTGCTGTAAATCAAGGTCATTGTCATCCTAAGATTGTTCAGGCTCTGACAGATCAGGCGCAGCGGCTGACGCTGACATCCCGCGCTTTTTACAACGATATGCTGGGTCGTTTTGAGCAATACGTCACGGAGTACTTCGGCTACGACCGGGTGCTGCCGGCCAATACCGGGGTGGAAGGTGGAGAAACCGCCGTAAAACTTTGCCGCAAATGGGCTTACGCAGTGAAAGGTGTGCCTGTCAATCAGGCTAAAATCATTTTTGCATCAGGCAATTTCTGGGGCCGAACGCTCGCTGCCATTTCCTCCTCCACCGACCCCAAAAGTACCAAGGACTTCGGGCCCTTCATGCCGGGATATGTCATCATCCCTTACAACGATTTGAAGGCTCTGGAAGTGGCGCTGCAAGATCCCAACGTAGCCGGTTTTATGGTTGAACCCATACAGGGTGAGGCCGGTGTGGTAGTGCCGGACCCCGGCTATCTGCGCAACGCCTACGAGCTCTGCCGGAAAAACAATGTCCTGTTCATCGCAGATGAAGTACAGACCGGTATTGCGCGCACCGGAAAGCTGCTTGCCTGTCACTACGAAGATTTCCAGCCGGATATTCTGGTATTGGGAAAAGCGCTTGGCGGCGGCGTTTTTCCCGTCTCTGCAGCACTGGCCAATGATGAGGTCATGCTTTGTATCAAACCCGGCGAACACGGTAGCACCTTTGGCGGCAATCCCCTGGCATGTGCCGTGGCCATGGCCGCACTGGAAGTGGTCAGGGATGAAAACCTGGCAGATAATGCAGCTTATCTTGGAGATATCTTCCGCACCAGAATGCAGGATCTGGTAACCCGCACAGATCTCGTTACCGAAGTAAGGGGTAAGGGTCTCCTCAATGCGGTGGTCATCAATGATGAGGAAGATGGAAATACAGCTTGGGAATTATGTATGCAAATGGCCTACAATGGCTTATTGGCAAAACCTACCCATGGACATATCATCCGGTTTGCACCGCCATTGGTCATGACAGAGTCTCAACTGCACGAGTGCTGTGATATCATTGAGCAGACCATCCTCCATTACCAGGCTGCCGATTGAGGTAGAGCAATCTCTATTATAAAAGGGTGGCGGGATTGTAATCACTTTTTCCCGGCTTGACATCTACCGAACGGATATCGAGTAACCACTCGCTTCGTATGAAAGGAATAGAGGCCTGAATATTGTCCTCCTCAAGTACTTCCGGCAATTGAAACATATCCTGATGGGCTTCGGGGTGCCGAATGATGCCATAATCAATGACCTCGTCCAACAGGTTTAAAAATCCCGAAAAGGTGGACAAAAGGCATAGATGGTTGGGTACTTCCATCTCCAGCAGTACTACTCCGTTGAGCAATTGGAAATCTGTAAATTGTTCTAGCGCCGTGGCGATGGTAGGCCCATGGCCCTGTGTCTGGCAAGACTGCCACGCCCATATCGGCGCTTTGCCTTCCAGCATAATACCACGTTGTTCCATTTGTGTGGCCATCCATTCAAAGGCAGCTCTCCAGTTCACGGGTGTAAACTTCCATTCTGCGTAGAAAACGGGTTGTTTTTCAAGCAGATTTTCAATTTCGGAGGATTGGAATGACCATAGTTTCATACAGGGCGGCAAAAATCGGAAATGCTGGTTGTTTCACCAAGATAATTTTATATTGCGCTCACATTCCCGAGTGATGGCCAAAACCGGAAACATACTACTAATGCTGTTATGGATTGGATTTTTTGGATGCTGCCTTTGCACTCCGGCTTCCGCCCAACAGGCAATAGACTGGTATAAAGAAGGTGAGGTCATGTTGTTGCAAGGCAAATTCAAACAGGCCTTGCATGCCTTTGAAAAGGCTGCTCAGGCAAAACCCGATTTTCTGGCCGCCCGCCGCAACATGGGCTTTTGTCTGGAATTGCTCAAGGATTACGACAAAGCGCTCGAACAGTATAAAATGGTGGAAGCACAAGATTCCCTTTTTTCCAGAGGTCTGTATTTCCAAATCGGAGAATTGTGCTACAAAACCGGCCACTATCTGATGGCGGAAGCTTATTTCAACAAATTTTTGGAACTGCAGCAAAAACCGGCTTCCATGTTTGGATTGCGGGGCGAAAGAGAGCTTTTTGAAGAGGCGGAATATCTGCTGCGTGTCAAAGGCTCCATCAGGGCTAGCCAGATTGCATTGGACTCCATCAAGTTGGTCAACATTACCGAAGTCCGCAATCTAGGTGGTGCCATCAATACCAAAGCGGACGAATACTTCCCTACGCTTAGCAATGACCGGAGCAACCTGTGGTACACCCGACGAAACGGCAAACAGGCAGATGAAGACCTTTTCATCAGTATTCGCCGACAGGCAGCATGGCAACCCGGCAGCGATGTCGGCAGCCAGTTCAATTCCGTTTTTCACGAAGGAATGCCCGCGCTGGTTCGCGACGGTCGAAAACTCTATTTCACCGCTTGCGGCCGAAGCGGTGTACTCGGGCCTTGTGACCTCTGGGAAGCAGATCTTGATGTGCAAAATGGTGAAATCAAAAATATGCGCCCCCTGGAGGGCGTCCTGAATTCCGATAAATGGGAGTCGCAGGCGGCGGTTAGCTGTGACGGCAATACGCTCTTTTTTGCCAGCAACAGGCCCGGCGGCCTTGGTGGCACCGACCTGTGGAGCAGTCAGCGTCTTGCCGATGGCACCTGGGGAGACCCCGTCAACCTGGGTGATAAAATCAACTCCCCGGCAGATGAAGAAGCTCCTTTCCTCACCAATGACGGTAATACCTTATACTTCTCTTCCACGGGGCATCCCGGTATGGGCGAACAAGATATTTTTGTAAGCTGGAAAGATGCTGACGGACTTTGGACCAGTCCGGTCAATATCGGCCCTCCCGTGAATACGGCCTTCCGCGAATTGGGCTTTTTCCTCTCTGCCGATGGATTAACCGGCTATTTTGCCTCTGACCGACCAAATGGGGCGGGCGGAATGGATATCTATTCATTCGAGCTTTCCGATCAGCTCTACAGCGAGCCCATAACCTTCGTTGAAGGATTTGTCAAGGATTCCATGCTGGAAATTCCACTTCAGGTTACCCTGGATATTCAGGGTATCGGCAGGGTAACGACCGATGCCGAAGGCCGTTTTTTTAGGTGCGTAAAGGCCGGAACCATCCTGGATATCCATACGGTGAGGAAATTTTACCATCCGTACTACGGGCAGTTTCCCATCCCTCGCTGGGACAATACCAATTTTTACAAAATTGAAATCCTGCTCCAGTCGGATGCGGTTACACCCCCTCCCAAGCCGCCTACACCGCCGCCGGGTACCTCGGAAAGCCCGTCACCACGCAACAGCACCCCTCAAAAGGTAGCCCATTCCGTATTTTTCGATTTTGATCAGTCTGGCCTTACCGGGGAGGCTCAGGAATCTCTGCGCGATTTTATCGGGAAAACCCGCGGGAAAAATGTTATCCATGTGGAAGTAATAGGCTACGCAGACGACATCGGCGCTGATGTTTATAATCTCCGACTCAGCGAGGAAAGAGCTAAAAGAGTGGCTGTTTTTCTCATCCAGCAGGAAGTGGAAATTAACGAAATTTCCATAGAAGGCAAAGGGGAAATTACCGATCAACTCCCCAAGGAAAGGAGCCGCCGGGTTGACATTCGGGTAACCTACACGGAGAATTAATTAATGAAAACTTTTTTGCCATGAAGTCTCTATTAATCGTTTGTGGCTTGCTCTGCTGGTGTTTTAGCCTTGTGGCACAGAATCTACCTCCGGCTGCCGCAAATAGGCTGCTTGATTCGATCCAAAAAACCTACGCGCCCGACAAGCGCACTGCTGTTTTTGAAATCAAGCTTATGGGAACTACGGAACCCAGAAAATTTATGGCAATCGGAAGTACCGACCAGCCTGAGGCTCTGAGTGCCCTCCATTCAGCATTCGGTCGCATTGGGCTGGGGATTGGTCTGGAAGTGGAACTACTGCCCGAATCTAACCTGGGGGATGAACATTTTGGCCTTGTCAATGTGTCCGTCGCTAATTTGCGTACAGAGCCGAGGCATAGTGCTGAACTCGCCACCCAGGCGCTTCTGGGCACTCCTCTGAAAATCCTGCGCCAAAGGGGCGACTGGTATCAGGTGCAAACTCCGGATTTATATATCGCCTGGCTGGAATCAGGCGCTTTCGTACGCAAAAATGCCCAGGCGATGCAACAATGGCGATTATCTGATCGTCTGATTTTTATGGGTGACTACGCCCTGTGCTATCCCGTCGGTGAATCACAAGCCCCCTGGAGCGATTTATGCACAGGCGCTATTCTGGTGGGAGATGATAATTCCGGAATACTAGAATTTCCCGACGGCCGGCGCGTAGTGAAGCCGGAGGGCTCCTGGCTTTCCCTCAATACCTGGAAGCAGCGCAGAGGTGTTGCTCAGGATTCTCTGCTGGCAGAAGCCAACAAACTCTCCGGGAGGCCCTACCTATGGGGTGGAACCAGTGCTAAAGGACTGGATTGTAGCGGGTTTACCCGCACGGTTTATTTCCTGCACGGCGTCATTATTCCGCGGGATGCTTCACAACAGGTAAAAGTAGGTGTTTCGTTACCGCTGGAGGAACGCTTTGCTGCGCTACAGCCGGGCGATTTCCTGTTTTTCGGAAACTACCGGGAAGATGGCACTCCGCGTGTTACCCATGTAGGCCTGTATGTGGGAGAGGGCATGTTTATTCATAGTGGTGCCGATAATGGCATGGTACGCACACAAAGCCTTATTCCTGGAACCCCTGGCTATCAGGAACACCGCAGAAAAACATTGCTTTTTGCCCGAAGACTCAGACCCGGCGACGCAGGGGTGATGCCTGTCGCCACATCCAGTTGGTATTTCGAGCAACCTGAACGGCCAGCCGGAGCTATTAACCGCCAATAGCCGCAATAAATTCCTCGCTGGAAGGCTTCACCTTAGAGTCGAAAAAGTGGGTGAGTTCGCCTTTTTCGTTGATGAGGTATTTGCAGAAATTCCATCCCGGCTCCTTGCTGTTCCAGCCGTTTTGTGCAGGATCCGTGAGCCATTGATACAAAGGCGATTTGTTTTTGCCTTTTACCGATACTTTCTCAAACATCGGGAAGGTTACCCCGTAATTTTTCTGGCAAAATTCCGCGATTTCAGCAGCCGTTCCAGGTTCCTGTCCCAGGAAGTCGTTGCAAGGGAATCCGAGAATGACTACTTCATCCTTGTTCTCGGTATAGAACTTTTCCCAGTCGGCATATTGGGGCGTGTAACCACACTTGGAAGCGACGTTCAGAACGATTATTTTTTTACCGCGAAACTGCGCCAGAGAAACAGGCTGCCCTTCGAGAGAGTTGACGGTGAAATCAAAAAATGAGTTGCCAGAGGCGGGAAATTGCATATCCATTGGTCTGGAGGCATTTTGGGCGGGTTTGAAAAAAGAGAAAAACAATAATAGTGCGGCAACAGCACCAATGACAACGATTGCGATTTTCATGACTTGAGATTTTGAAGTTGAAACAGCAAATGTTTACAAATGTTTTCAATATTCCCGGGCGCTGCAATGGGCGCATTTTTTCAACATTCCCACCGGTTGCCTTAAATTTTCACCGGTGTACTCGCTTCGCAGTGTGGTAATTAGCTGTAATATAGCAAATTAAAAAGATTTTGAGATTTGGATTCCAAATAGCTTTAACCCTCTCCCAGCTTTTGATTGGACAACGCACCCTGAAAGACTAATCTGCCGGTATCCTCTTTTGGTCAGGAAAAGGCGACATGCTTTCTTGAAAAATGGCATTGCAAAAAAAAGGCCGGATGTTCTCGAAAGAACACCCGGCCGGAGCGCGTTGGTTGTATGTTACCTCTTTATAATCATTGAATGGAGGCCGTGGAAATGGTTACTTCGCTCGGACGTTGCTGGTTTTTGCCGTCGTTGAGCAGGTAGATGTCGGTCTCGGGATAGAAAGCAAACCAGGTGTACCAGTATCCCGTCTTGGAAGGGAAAATCTCTCCTTTTACATTGGTAACCAGAGCGGTTTTGCTTTCTTTGTCGTAGCGGATGAGGAGTTCCTGACCGTTGAAGGTATCGGCAATCAGAGGGCGGTTTTCTGCCTGGAGCACAAACATGGGGTAAGCGCGGTATCTGCCGTTGATTTCAACGCCTACTATTTTCTCCTTGAGCGGCATCGCCTTGTTCACTTTGGAAAGGGGGTAGCGAAGTCCGCGGGAAGCCTCGTATTCCGCATAGGGATCTACCGCGTAGTCGATGGCATGTCCTGTGTTGCGATTCATTACCAAAGTATTGGGATGGAGCGCCTTCCAGTTGTCCCAGGTAGTCCAGGCTGCGGGAATCTGCTCCATGGCGGCTCCGGAGGTGTTGCCTGCGACAGACTGGCCCATGGCCTGCGACCATAAAGACTGGGTCTGCCGGTCGAAAAGCAAAGTGTTGTTGTTGTAAACGATAGCCGACGCCGCAAAGGATTGGGACTTGCCATTTACCTCCGCTTTGTAAGCTGCAGCGCTGCCGCTCAGCGGAGAATAGGTTACAGCCACTGGAATATCGCCGAATTTATCATTGACAATTTCGTGGTGGTTGAGGATGCGTGCCGGATAAGCCTTTACGATACCATTGTAGGCGATGCCGACCACCAGGTCCTTGCCGGAAAGGAAGTTATCTTCCCGAGCCTGAACAAATTCTGGCTTGTCCACAGGTTGAATGTTTTCACGCGCAGGACCGCCAAGGAACATTTCTTCCAGCGGTAGCGCCAAATCCTGAAGGACAAATCCACTGAGGGTGGGAGTTTCGGCCGCCTGCTGTGCGTTGAGCGCGCCGAGAAGGGAGAGTTGAGCCGTGATGGCCAGCGTGAGCAAACGGACATTAGTGTTCATAGTAAACAGATTTAAAAAGTTTGAAATGGATAATTGTCTGGTTTTAAAAAATTCATGGACATCAATACTATTACATAAAGCGTGCCAAAAATTCATTTCGCATATTATTCTTTGCTAAGTATTTGATTTTCATAGGGGAATTTTTTTTACCTTATCTTGCCTCGCTTTTTGTGCTTTCTTTCAACCCTTCAGGGATTGCTCCTGAGGTGCTTTTTGCAAAAACCATACCCAATTCCACCACAAACCAAAGCGTTGGTATTTCTCTTACCATAAGGGGTTTGAGCAATTATCGCCTACAGTACACCCATATAATAGGTGATCCATATCATGCGTTTGCGAACCTCCTGCAATTTCGCTCTCGGGAACATCCAGATTTAAGTCTGCTTTGAGGTGGGCCTGATATGTTGAACACCTCTTATGGCCATGCTTGCGCGAGTC
>CAYTNI010000152.1:0-7334 GCA_964439115.1 uncultured Saprospiraceae bacterium | reverse complement strand
ACCGGGTACATAGTAGAAACCCTTTGGGATTACTACCAAATTACCGGTGACGAATCCCTGAAGCGGGATGCTATTTCCTGTACAGAATGGCTTTGCGACATACAGCGTTACGACGGAGCATGGAATGGAGGCGTCGGCGGCGCTCTTTCGCCCATTGTTTTTGATACCGGCATGATTTTGTTCGGGCTTACCCGCAGCTTTGCAGAAACCGGTGAAAACCGCTACGCAGAAGCTGCAAAACGAGCATTGAACTGGCTGGTGACCTTACTGGAGCATGACGGCAGTTGGCGTCAGGCGGCGTATGTACCTGGATTTATTCCGAGTTACTACACCAGGGTGGTTTGGGCAGCGCTTTACGCAGCTGAGCGATTAGGAATGCCTGAGGTAGTATCTGAGATGGACAAAGCGCTTCGATTTTATGCGGCGCAGGTAAGTCCGCTTCCAAAGGTTTCCGACTGGGGTTTTCGCCCCGGAGAGCCTGCGTTCACCCACACCATGGTATATACATGGAGAGGGTTTCTGGAGTCAGCATTGATATTGAACAATGCAGAAATTGTACAAAAGACTATCCTGTTCGGCCGAAAAATGCTCGATATCCGCACGAGGAAGGGTTGGCTGGCCGGGGCTTTTGACGAAACCTGGAAAGGAGACTGGTCTTTCTCATGTGTGACGGGCAATGCACAGCTCAGCGTACTCCTTTGCAAGTTATACACCGTCACCGGCGATGAACAGCTTCGGCAGGGCGCAGGTATTTTGTATGAGGATGCCGCCGAGGCCGTATGGAAGGTCGGTACTTCGGGTATTCGCGGCGCCGCGCCCGGTTCCGTACCCATTTGGGAAAAATACCAGCCCCTCCGGTTTCCCAACTGGGCAGCAAAGTTTGTCCTGGATGCAGCGCTGAGCACCAGCAGGGCACTCAAAAGCATATAACATTGCCTTTTATTGGTGCAAATGACCAAAACACCTACATTTACGCCTTTGTCACCCATATTTTCAAGACTATGAAAAAATACCTGTTGTTTTTCTTGCTCTGCCTGCCATTAGCGATTTTTTCCCAGGGCAATGCCATTGATTCTGCCTGGATTAAGGAAAATTATGTCAAAATGGAGCAGTACATCCCTATGCGCGATGGTACTAGATTATTCACGTCCATTTATATGCCAAAGGACACTACTGAAAAACACCCCATTTTGATGAATCGCACCCCTTATTCCTGTGCGCCCTATGGGGCGGATAACTGGAGGGAGTTTTGGAACAATCACTGGCGATATTATATGCGGGAAGGTTATGTCATTGTCATTCAGGACGTGCGCGGCCGATGGATGAGCGAAGGTACTTTCGTGGATATTCGACCTTTCAACCCCGATAAAAAATCCGCTGAAGATATTGATGAGGCGAGTGATACTTATGACACCGTAGATTGGTTGGTGGAAAATTTACCCGGTAATAACGGCCGCGTGGGTGTTTTCGGTATTTCCTATCCGGGGTTTTACTCCACCATGGCCGCCATTAGCGGTCATCCTGCGCTGAAAGCAGTCAGTCCTCAGGCACCGGTAACGGAGTGGTTCCTCGGCGATGATTTCCATCACAATGGCGCCTTTTTCCTTTTGGATGGCTTCTCCTTTTACTCCAGTTTTGGGCAACCCCGTCCAAAGCCTACTACAAAAGGTCCTGCCAGGTTTCAGTTTCCGGTGGAAGACAACTACAAATTCTTTCTGGAAACCGGAGCGCTCAAAAACTTCAATACCAAATATTTTGGAGACAGCATTGCATTCTGGAACGAGTTGATGCAACATCCCGATTACGACGACTGGTGGAAAGCAAGGGATCCACGAAACTTTGTGAACGACCTCAAACCTGCCATGCTTGTGGTAGGAGGCCTTTTTGATGCTGAAGACTGTTATGGAGCCTGGCGTCTGTACGAGGCCATTGAGCGCAAAAGCCCCAAAGCGGACAACCGCCTTGTTATGGGGCCCTGGGCTCATGGCCAATGGGCGCGGCAGCCGGGCGATCAGCTCGGGCACATCCGATTTGGTTCCAACACGGCGCACTGGTACCTGAACCACATTGAAATACCATTTTTCAATTACCACCTCAAGGGCCAAGGCTCTTTGCACGATCTGGCAGAGGCCACGGTCTTTTTTACCGGTGTCAACCGCTGGGAACATCTGCCGCAGTGGCCGCCTGCCCGCATGGAAAACCGAAACCTCTATCTGCAGCCCAACGGTGGCCTGGCCTGGGGTAAGCCCGGCGGCACCGGTTCGCACAGCGAATACCTCAGCGACCCTCAAAAGCCCGTTCCTTATGCCGAAGGGGTGCATTTGCGCCGAACCCGCGAGTACATGCTCGACGACCAGCGCTTTGCCGCACGGCGCCCCGACGTACTCGTTTTTGAAACCCCTGTTTTGGAGGAAGACCTCACGCTTGCCGGAACCATCATTGCGGATATCAAAGCAAGCATTTCAACCACGGATGCCGATTTTGTCGTCAAGGTGATTGATGTTTTTCCAGATACTTTTTCTTACACTGAGGGCGGAAATTACCCTATGGGAGCCTACCAGATGCTAGTGCGCGGCGAAATAATGCGGGGTCGCTACCGGAACAGCTTCGAAACGCCGGAGCCTTTCACGCCCAATAAAGTTGAAACCGTGCGTTTTGAACTTCCCGATGTGGCACATACCTTCAAAAAAGGGCATCGCCTTATGATTCAAATCCAAAGCTCCTGGTTTCCTCTGGCAGACCGAAACCCGCAGCAATTCATCAACATCTATACCTGCGAAGACAGTGATTTCAAAAAGGCTACCATCAGGATTCACCATGATGCCAGGCACAGTTCAGCCATCATTCTGCCCGTCTGGAATGGCCGGTAAGGTCTGAACGGCCTTTGTTTTGTGATTTTTCACTGCCTGATGTGTCGGCCATCGGCCTTTCGGACTTTTTTTTCAAACCAAACTAACAAATGTTCGTTATTATTGGTGATTGTGTTATTTTTGCAATTCCAAATATTCCTGTAACCTATGGAGACACGCACGCTAGAGCAGGATTTTCAGGCCAGAATTGACGATGATCAAAAGATCGAGCCTAAGGACTGGATGCCGGATACTTACCGAAAAACATTGATTCGGCAGATTTCTCAGCACGCACATTCCGAAATTGTGGGCATGCTTCCAGAAGGCAACTGGATTACCCGCGCGCCTTCGCTTCGGCGCAAGGTTGCACTTTTGGCTAAGGTGCAGGACGAAGCCGGTCATGGCCTTTATCTCTATTCTGCCGCAGAGACCCTGGGTATAGATCGCGAGACGCTACTCCAGGAATTACTCGACGGAAAAGCCAAATACAGCAGTGTTTTTAACTACCCAGCCCTTACCTGGGCCGACATGGGCGCCATTGGGTGGCTCGTGGACGGTGCCGCCATTATGAACCAAGTAGCACTTTGCCGAACTTCTTACGGGCCCTACGCCCGTGCCATGGTACGGATTTGCAAGGAAGAAAGCTTTCACCAGCGACAAGGTTATGAGATTATGCTGACCTTGTCAGAAGGCTCTTCTGAACAAAAAGCCATGGCGCAGGATGCCCTCAACCGCTGGTGGTGGCCCGCCCTGATG
Organism: uncultured Saprospiraceae bacterium; assembly: GCA_964439115.1. GTDB lineage: Bacteria > Bacteroidota > Bacteroidia > Chitinophagales > Saprospiraceae > UBA2329. Next base: position 3,729 of record CAYTNI010000152.1, on the reverse strand, counting down.
ATGTTTGGCCCTCCTGACCAAGACTCTCCCCACACGGAGCAGTCTATGCGCTGGCGCATCAAACGATTTACCAACGACGAGCTGCGCCAGCGCTTTGTGGACATGACGGTGCCACAGGCAGAGTACCTGGGCCTCCGTATTCCGGATCCCGCACTACACTGGAATGAAGCCCGTGGCCACTATGATTTCGGAGACATTGACTGGGATGAGTTCTGGAATGTCGTCAAGGGCAATGGTCCGTGTAATCTTCAGCGTATAAAAGCCCGGCGCAAAGCCCATGAAGAGGGAGGCTGGGTGCGTGAAGCTGCCATGGCTTATGCCGAAAAATGCAAACAACGCGGAGACACCCGAAGGAGTGTTGCCTGAAACTAAAGAATAAATAACCAAATGACACCAAAAAAAGACTGGCCACTCTGGGAGGTCTTCATCCGTGCAAAAAATGGCCTTGACCACAAGCATGTGGGTAGTCTGCATGCTGCAGATGCACAAATGGCCATTGAAAACGCACGTGATGTATATACTCGCCGAAATGAAGGGGTCAGCATTTGGGTGGTGGAATCCAAATATATCACTGCTTCCAGCCCTAACCAAAAGGATTCCTTGTTTGATCCTGCAGAGGATAAGGTTTACCGCCACCCAACTTTTTATCAGCTACCTGATGAACTGGAGCACATTTGACCAGCATGAATCACTTCCACTATCTGCTCCGACTCGGCGATAATGCCCTCATTCTCGGACAGCGTCTCTCTGAATGGTGTGGTCATGGCCCCATACTCGAACAGGATATTGCCATCACCAATATTGCGCTTGACCTGGTTGGCCAGGCGCGTAGCGTACTTGAATACGCCGGGGCTATTGAAGGGGCAGGACGCACCGAAGACGATCTGGCGTTTTACCGCAATGCCAACCAATATTTCAATGCCCTCTTAGTAGAACAACCCAACGAAGATTGGGCATACACTATCGTGCGGCAATTCTTTTTCGATGCTTTTCACTTCCATCTCCTGGAAGGCCTAACCCACAGCAATGACAACCACCTCGTAGCGATTGCTCAAAAATCAGTTAAGGAAGTAACCTATCACCTTCGATTCAGCAGCGAGTGGATGGTGCGATTAGGCGATGGCACCGCTCTGAGCCATGACAAAATGCAGGATGCCGTCAATGCCCTTTGGATGTTTACCGGAGAGCTCTATACACCTGACGAGGTGGATGCCGAAGCCACCCGTACTGGCCTGGGGGTTGATTTAAACAGCCTAAAGCCTCTCTATCTGGAAAACCTGACAGAAACTTTGCATAACTCCACATTGTCTATACCTGAATCTTCATGGATGCAAGCGGGCGGCAAACAAGGAAAGCATTCTGAATATTTGGACTATATCCTTGCGGAGATGCAGCAACTGCCCAGAGCCCTGCCAGGCCTAAAGTGGTGATTTTTTATACCTTTGCCTCTTTCATGCTCAACCACCTTCATGCAAGATTCATTTGAAGCAATCCGGTTTTTTCACGATACAGAAGTTAACGCCGCACTTGGGTCTATTGCTCATGACCCTATGATGCAAGCCATTCTGAAATTCAGCTTCCCGGAAAAATCTGCTGAAGCCCTGTCAGAATTGACACACCAGATCCATAGCATTATGGATTTCCAGGCAAAAATCGCCTATCCCGGCTTTCAGCGCGTACTGGCCACTGCAGCAAAAGGCCTCACGCATTCCGGTTTTGAACTATTAGATAACACCAAGTCTTATCTCTATATTTCCAACCATCGAGATATTGTGCTGGATACGGCCTTTCTCAATTCTATCCTTTATGAAAAAGGACTGATTATGACTGCGTCTGCCATCGGCGACAACTTAGTCAAAACGCCCTTTTTGCATACACTGGCCCGAATCAACCGCAACTTTATCGTGCGGCGCAACTTACCGCCGCGAGAGCTTCTCGAAAGCTCAAAACTCCTATCGCAATACATCCTACATTTGCTCATGGAGGTGAATCGCTCGGTATGGATTGCCCAGCGCGAAGGTCGTGCCAAAAACGGCAATGATTTCACCCACCCGGGGGTTTTGAAAATGATTGGTATGGCGTGTACTGACGGTAGCTTGTCTGATTTCTTCAGGCGCCTACGCATTGTGCCGGTTTCCATTTCCTATGAGCTTGACCCTACCGATATCCTGAAGGTTCCGGAGCAACTTGCCATTACTGAAGGCCGTACTTACACCAAAGCACCTGAAGAAGACTTCTACCATATTCTTACGGGCATTACCGGTCAAAAGGGAAGGATTCACTTTCAGGCGGGGAAAGTGCTTGACGAAGAGTTGAAGGAGATGAACAACTATTCAGGAGCCAATGCGCAAATCAAGGCATTGGCAGAAATGATTGACCGTGCCGTCATTTCAGGGTATCGGCTCTGGCCGGCAAATTATATCGCATGTGATTTGCTTTCGGGCGGGGATAACTTTGCCGAACATTACTCATCTACCGAAAAGGAAGCGTTTATTGAGCAACTCGTATCCAGGCTGAAAAGCAATGATCCCCGTGCCATTCAATGTTTTCTGACCATGTATGCCAACCCGGTACTGAACCGCGAAGCCGTGTTACAGTAGCGTTTGAACAACATATCTCATTTAAACATCTCCCGCATCTTATCGAAAAAGCTGCGATCTGACTTCCCCGGGTTTGGCTGGAAGTTCTTCATTTCCCGCATGTTCTCCAGGAGTTGGCGCTCTTCCTCCGTAATGGTCTTTGGGGTCCAGACATTCACATGAATGAGTTGATCTCCCCGGCCATAGCTTTGGACGGAGGGCAGCCCCTTATCTTTCAGTCTGAATATTTTGCCGGCTTGTGTGCCTGGCGGAATTTTAATTTTGACTTTTCCATCGAGCGTGGGTACATCGAGCGTGGTGCCAAGAACGACATCGGCGAAATTCACAGGTAACTCATAGATGATATTCATGCCATCGCGATGCAGAAACTCATGGGGCTTTTCCTCTATAGTGACGAGCAAATCTCCTGCGGGGCCACCTCGGCGCCCCACGTTGCCTCTACCGCGCAGAGACAGTTGCATGTTTTCTTCTACGCCGGCAGGGATTTCAATTTCAATCGTTTCTTCTCCCTCCATGATACCTTCGCCGCGGCATTTGCTACATGTGGCGGTGATGGTTTTGCCCGATCCGTTACACGAGGGGCAAGTGGAGGTAGTCTGCATTTGACCGATAAAGGTGTTACGCACCTGCCGTACGTATCCGCTGCCTCTACAGGTGGTACAGGTAGAGATTGAGCTGCTGTCACGGGCGCCTGAGCCCTTGCAGCTGTCGCATGCCACTTGCTTTTTGGCTTTGATTTTCTTTTTGACCCCTGTAGCGATTTCCTCCAGGGTCAACGCAATTTTGATGCGGATATTAGTTCCCCGCTGTCCTTGCTGCCCTTTTTGCCCCCTAGCGCCTCCAGGATTGAAAAATTCAGAAAAAGGACTATCCTCGAAAATATTGCCGAAATGGCTCATGATATCTTCATAGGACATACCCCCACCCTGGTAGTGGCCGCCCGACATTTGATCGAGGCCGGCATGACCATAGCGGTCGTATGCTGACTTTTTCTTTGGGTCACTTAGCACTTCATAAGCCTCGGCAGCTTCCTTGAAGCGCTCTTCTGCCGGCTTATCGCCGGGGTTTCGGTCGGGGTGGTATTTAAGCGCCTGTTTGCGGTACGCTTTTTTGATGGTTTCCGCATCGG
>CAYTNI010000151.1:0-7390 GCA_964439115.1 uncultured Saprospiraceae bacterium | reverse complement strand
CTGAGGTTAAAACAGACCAAATCCCTGCTGAGGCCATTTTAGTGTCACATGGCCATGGCGATCACATTGCTGATGTAGAATCCATCGGCAAGAGAACTCAAGCCACCATCATTTCCAATTTTGAAATTGCCTCCTGGTTTGGGCAGAAGGGACTGAACTACCATCCCATGAATCACGGTGGGCAGTTCAGCTTTGACTTTGGCACAGTGAAGTACGTCAATGCCATCCATTCTTCCGGATTGCCCGATGGCAGCAACGGAGGTAATCCAGGCGGCTTTGTGGTATGGAATGCAGAGCAATGTCTTTATTTTGCCGGGGATACGGCGCTCACCATGGATATGAAGCTCATCCCGATGACCTGCCCAAGACTCGATGTCGCTATCCTCCCTATTGGGGATAATTTCACTATGGGGTACGCGGATGCTGTCATTGCTGCCGAATTTGTGGAGTGCGATAAGGTAATTGGCGTGCACTATGATACCTTCGGATATATTAAAATTGACCATGCGGCAGCAAAAAAGGCTTTCGCAGATAAGGGGAAAGAGTTAATTTTGCTGCCCATTGGCGGAAACATCCAGATTTAAGCAATCTGAAAGGTATGCGCCAAGTTTAAACTTCGGACCGGATGTCAAGGGCAATGCAGTCCCCTGCTTTCCATCCCCGGGGTTTCAGCGACCAACATGCGGAAGCCCTGACTTTGCAGATACTAATGAAAAGATTCTCTACGGGAGTGTACATAGCTATTGTCAAAACTTGAGAACCGGACAGCAACATGCTGGCCGATAAATAAATACCATGGGAAAAGTAATTGCAATTGCCAACCAGAAAGGTGGAGTGGGTAAAACGACTACCGCGATTAATCTCGGTGCCAGCCTGGCCATTCTCGATAAAAAAGTGCTGCTCATAGATGCCGACCCTCAGGCCAACTCGTCCTCCGGAGTGGGCGTTCTGGATGGGGATGCGGATACGACGTTGTATGATTGCATGATAAGTGGGCTGGATCCCATGGAGGCCATCTATGAAACGGATACCCCCAACTTACACCTGATGCCATCCCACATCAACCTCGTGGGTGCCGAATTGGACCTCGCCAATCGGGAGGGACGGGAGTTTATCATGCGAGGGGTGGTAGATTATATTCGGGATCAATACGACTATATTTTTATTGATTGCCTCCCATCGCTGGGGTTAATCACCATCAATGCCCTCACTGCCGCTGACTCAGTCCTCGTGCCTGTGCAGTGTGAATACTTTGCCTTGGAAGGGTTGAGCAAACTGCAAAACACCATCAACCTGGTGCGCAAAAAGCTCAATCCGGCGCTCTCTATCGAAGGGATTTTGCTCTCCATGTTCGATAGTCGCCTACGCCTCTCCAACGTCGTAGTGGCTGAAGTACGCGAAATATTCAAAGGGAAGGTTTACGATACCATCATCCACCGCAATTCCCGTATCGGAGAAGCACCCAACCTGCATCAACCAGTGGTCATGATCAATGCCACCAGTAAAGGCAGTGTCAATTTTCTCAATCTGGCTTATGAATTTTTAGCTAATAATAACGATAATATTTCTACGTCGCCTATCTCTTCCAATCCTATTTCCAAGGATGTCTAACCCAACGCAAAACCAATTATGGCTAAAAAAGTAGAACGCAAATCCGCGCCTTCCGATAAACAGCAACTGGGCAGCAGCCTTCGGGCTATTTTTTCGCTCAGCGACCAGGAAATCGCTGAAAACCAGGAAGAGGTAGTCAAAGAGTTGTCGCACACTGTAGCGATGATTCCCATACATCAGATAGAGGTCAACCCCTTTCAGCCGCGCAACCAATTCGACGAGGCCGCCCTCGAGGAGCTTTCGGAATCCATCAAGGTGCATGGGTTAATTCAGCCTATCACAGTGCGCCGCCTGTCGGCAAATGCCTATCAACTAATTTCCGGAGAACGCCGCCTGCGCGCTTCCAAAAGAGCTGAACTCACTGAAGTGCCAGCCTATATCCGTCTTGCCAACGACCAGGAGATGCTGGAGATGGCATTGGTGGAAAATATTCAGCGCGAAGATCTCAACGCTGTAGAGGTCGCCATCACCTTACAGCGGCTGAAGGAAGAATGTAGTCTCACCGATGAGCAGCTCTCTGAGCGCATGGGCAAAAAGCGTAGTACGGTTACCAATCACCTTAGGCTGCTGCGCCTTCCGCCGGATATTCAGAAAGCCATCAAGGATCGGCAGCTCACCATGGGCCATGCGAGGGCACTGGCCGGTATCGAGGATTATGCAGTACGCGACTCCCTATTCCGCAAAACCCTCAAGGAAGAGCTCTCTGTCCGCGAATTGGAGCGCCTGGTCGCTTCCTACAGCGAAAATAAGCCCAAGCCTGCACCTGCCGATAAGCGCATTCCCGATGATTACGCCCGCGTTCAGCAGAACCTTAGGGCCTTGTTTGGCACGCCTCGCATTCAGATAAAATTACAAGGAGAAGGTAAAGGTCAAATCGTCCTGCCCTTCGACTCGCTTGACCAGTTCAATGCTTACCTCGAGCAAATTGAAAAGTAAGCTGCTTTTCCTGACTTTTTGTCTCGGCATATCTTCCGCGGCAGGCTGGTCTGGCGAACCACCTGAGCATCCATTAGAGGCCGGAAGAACTATCTTTCAAACATCTGCGGATACGACCCGTACAGACTCCAATGCCCGCGATAAGCGCCTGCGCCCACTTCCCGAGCCGCGCAAGGCCATGGTACGCTCACTGACTTTTCCCGGCCTGGGGCAACTCTACAACGGGCGTTGGTGGAAGACGCCCTTTGTTTATGGCGCTTTGGGTGGAGCAGTTTATGTAGCGGTATCAAGTACTACTACCTACCGCGATTTTCAGGATGCTTATGTGCTGAAACTTGCGGGAGAACCCCATGCTTTTTCCAATACTTCGTTAGACGATGCCCGGCGGCTACGGATTCAGCGCGACCGCTACGACAAGCGGCGGCAGTCTTGGTACATTTACAGCGTGGCCATTTATGGATTACAGGCGCTAGAGGCGCTCGTAGATGCTCATTTACAAAATTTCGATGTGAGCGAAGACCTTAGTATGGGTGTCAAACCTGTGTGGGTGATGCCGCCGGGGGGGGGATCACTTCCCGGAATCGGACTGGTACTGCGCTGGTGAGTCACTATTTTTCAGGAAACAGGAATGCTATCTCCTAAGCCTACGGAAACCTCCCATAAGTCGGCGGGCTGAAGGTATTTTTGCGCCAGGGCCTGTAATTCTGCGGGGCCTATTTGGCGCACTGATTGGACGATTTGCTGAAAATAATCGGCTGGTAAATCTTCTATGACTACGGTTTTGATGATATCAGCCACATTGAAAGGGCCATCGAGCATATTGAGGAAGCCGCCCAGCAGATAGTTGCGCACCATTTCCAGTTCATCAGATTCCACAGGTTCCTCACGCAAAATTTCGAGTTCTTCATAGATTTCCTTCAGGGTGGGCTTCAGAAATTCAGTGCCTGTTTCGGTGGTGATGAAAAAGGCTCCATCGTAGCGCATGGGGTCGAGGGAGGAATAAATATTATAAGTATAGCCCTTTTCTTCGCGGATATTGGCCATGAGGCGCGAACCGAAGTAGCCGCCGAGAATGGTGTTGAGTACATACATACCTGCGTAGTCGGGATGGTTGCGATTGAAGAGGCGACGACCGATACGCACTGCCGACTGCACGCTGTCGGGGTGATTTATGTGGAGGCGCTGCGGGATGGCTGGAGCGATTTCAGGCAGATAGGGCTGGGTTTTTCCCTGGCGGATGGCCCGGCTTAGGTGCTCATCAATCATGGGAATCATATCCGGCTGGATTTTCCCACTCAGGAAAATAGCGCAATTGCCGGCCACGAAGTGTTGGTGGAAGTGACGCTCCAGGTCTTCCCGCTGGAGGGCGGAATAGGTATCGGGGAAGCTGTTGTAGCCGTAGGGATGGCCGGAGCCGAAGATTAGTTCCGTAACGGTTCGGTAGGCCAGCACATCAGTTTTGCTGAGTTCGACCTGAAGTTCAACCTGATTGCGCTGGATGAAATTGTCGAGTTCCTTTTGAGGGAAGATGGGGGTTTCGATAATTTCTGCCATTAGGGGCAACACCTTGTGGAAGTGTTTATTGAGGGAGTAGAGGGCGATATTGGAAGTGTCGAGGCTGTATGGGGTTTGCAGGGTGGCGCCGTAGAAGTCGAGGGTCTCGGCGATGGCGGCGCTGTCGTACCGGGGGGTGCCCTCCTTGATTTGGCTGAGGGTGGCACGGGCTACGAGGTGTTTGTGTTCAAAGGGGCGTCCAGCGTGAAAAACTAATTCGATTTTGACCACATCCTGGGTGCCCATATTAACCACATAAAGCGGTACGCCATTGCTCAGCGTATGGATTTCGAAAGGTGGAACGTGAAGGTGGGTGATATCGGCAAACGGTGGCGCCTGGGTCCTGTCGGGCATGTGAGGTATTTGAACTGATATAAAAGGTTGTGCGTATTGGATTCAAAGCGCTGCAAAATTAGGATTTTCGGTGGAAATATGGTATCCGTTCGAGCCCCTTCCCAATACCAGTAGTGAAGCCGGTTTAATGGATAGCAATCTTACCTATTATCAACTTTTCTTTTTGGCTCGAGCGGAGCTAAGATAACTACATTTCCAAATATAGGGTGCTGAGGTTTAAGCTCGCACAAAGACACAGAGACCCACAGGGCTAAATCCATGGGCATCATAACCTATTGATTGTTTTGGCTTGAGGCAACTATTGGGTATGGGGAGTGAGTCGTTGGTAAAGGTTACTTTTCCAACAAAAAAATTAAAGGCATGTGCAATCTCCTGTTCCAGGATTTTTCGCTGTGGTCATCCTCCGGATGGTATTTCGTCATCCAGTTTTTCTCTGAATATCCTTTGGTTTGCATCAGGTTATCCACTTTTAACTGAATATCAGGATATAGGGCATCTAAAGCCTGCCCGCCACAGTCGAAATAAATTTTGTGATTTTTTGGATTTGGAAGCGTCTCGGCGAGGTATTTCATGAATGCATTTGGAATGGGATTATTCTCCAGGGTAAATGTTCCAATCCAATGGGTGGACAAGCAGGCTGCGCCACCGAAAATTTTCGGATATTCACAGATGGCGTAGAGGGATATCAGACCGCCCATACTGCTACCTGCAATAAAAGTATTGGCGCTGTTGGTATGTACTGAATATTTCCTGTCAATGTACGGCTTCAACTCTTTTACAAGGAATTGCAGATATTGATCGGATTGTGGCTGGAAAATACCGTTTGTCCTCCCCGCGCTTTGAAGTTGCGTCATCACGGATTCCTTTTCGGAGTGGGTTAAGCGTTCAAAGGGTTTTTCCGGAAAATAATCCTGGTGTCTGGTTTGGCCACCATTCCATATTCCAACGACTATGAAATTTCTGATGGCTCGTTTTGACAATAGGTCTGAAGCTACATCATCAATATCCCATGCCTGGTTATTCCATGTTTGCGTTGGATCATACAGCATTTGTCCGTCGTGCATGTACAGCACTGCATACTTTTTGGCATCGGAATACCCATCTGGAAGCCAGATATCAATATGCCTTGCAGTCACATAGTTGGATTGAAAGTTCTCCAGGCGTTCGATTCTTCCACTTGCCACTTGCGGCACAGCCTGCTGTGATCGACTTGCTAAGGGTAATGCTAACAGGAGGGCACAAATTCCCCATGTTTTTTTCATTGGGCATCTTATTTAAATGCGTAAATTTAAGTCAAAGTCACACATTTTATTTGGGGAATGTCTTTAGGGATTAAAACTATTTGAAAAAGTACAAAAAGTGATTAGCAGAATTTGGCCATTAAAGGCCATTAAAGAATGCTCTTTAATATGAATGGGGGCCTAAGCTTTCGCAGAAATATGTATTATTTCGATTAAACATTAGCAGGAGGAACCTCATAGAGGGCAGTATGATTTTGATGCTTCTGATTTTGTGCAAATTATTGACAATAAGGTATATATGGGTTAAGACTTTTCCTTTGTGTGGCGTGTAGGAAAAAAAAGAACCCCTCTTTATGGGAGGGGCTCCGGGGTATATTAAGGAACTCATTATTTACAACTTATATAATCGAATCCCTCTTTCCGATACGTGTTTATGGTTATAGAACCGGGCATACTGGATTGTGTCAACCTCATTACATTGCAGGCACAATCAAATTCTACATACTGCTTTGCAATTGAAGTGCTGCTGTTATGGATGACAAGCGTATCACCTTGCATTTCCCAGGGTTTTCCTTGCATGCCTGGGGTTATGGAGCCAAATGTTCCATCCGTTGAATAAAGGGTGTATTTCAGACTATCGGTGAATTCGTAGAGTACATTAAATGGAGTCACCCATCTTCCTTTAACGTCACAATTCAGCTTCGCAGGTGTGGAGGTATCATCTTTATCGCAGGAGAACATGGATAGAGACATAGCTCCAAGAACAAACAACAGGTTTTTCATTCACGTAAATTTTTTGGTTAAACAATGGCCCAAAATTACGTGAGGTGCTGTTGTTATTTGTCACGCCCAGGCGTGAATCAGCAATTGCTTACGCGTGATTTTTTGTTTTAATTATCTAATTTATAGCGAGTTGGAAATTTTGATGGCTTTTAGCAGTAGGCCAATCTTCATATACTTGGATTCCTGCACATCAAACATCACATACATTCTGCGGAGAGAAGAACCGACCCCGTCAGGCGACAGGAATACGCTTTCAGCCAGTTCTTTATTGGAAATCACCGGATTCTCCAGAAGCACATTGAGTACCGCCCAGTCAGTTTCGTTTAGTCTTTTCTCCAGAAAGCGCTCCAGTTTATCTTTATCCAATTCAAAGGTGCCGACCAGCTGATTTTGAGCGCCCTCGCCTTTGCGTTTTAGATCCTCTATTTCACGGAGTAGCATGGCTTTCTCCAGCGCATTTGTTTTTAAGCGCCTTCTGACGAGTTCAACAATAGTCAAAATGCATATCAAGAAGCCAAGTGCCAGCAGGAATATGTTTTTTAAGTGCTTCAAGTCTGCTGCGGCTTTGTTGCGCTCTTCCTCAAGTTGACGATGCAGCATTTTATTGTCAAAGTCACTTTGTATTTCCTCTCTAATGATGGTGAATCTATCTCGCCGTTCATTCAGAGAATCGGCATATCCGGTATAAAGTTCCAACATTTCAAGTGCCGGAGCGTTATTTTCCTCCAATTTGTAGAGCTTGTAAAGCAGATGAGTTCCTTTGGCCTTGATTCGGAGGTCAGTAGTACCTTTAAGAAGCTCGACCACTTTTTTCTTTTCTTCCAGGGTAACTTTTTTGTGGTGTCTTAATGAAGTGTTTAGCTTCTCCACCAAGGCTTGTTATCTGTTCAGATGATTTAATGGCAGGAGTA
>CAYTNI010000150.1:0-7393 GCA_964439115.1 uncultured Saprospiraceae bacterium | reverse complement strand
TTCTTCCTCGGCAGAATGGCTTTCCGCCCCATCCAGGAAGCGCTCAAAAAAAGAGAAAATGATATCCAGTCTTCTCTCGACGAGGCTAAGCGCACTCGCGAAGAAATGACCAAGCTCAAGGCCGACAACGAGGCGCTCCTAAAACTCGCCCAGGAAGAGCGCACTAAAATCCTGCGCGAAGCTGCCGAAACCAAGGAGGCTATTATGACGGAAGCAAAGGAGGAGGCTCGTAAGATTGTGGAGGAGGCCAAGGAACTTATTGAAAACCAGAAAATGGCTGCCATCACTGAGGTCAAAAATCAGGTGGGCAACCTCGCCATTGACCTTACCGAGCGTCTCATGCGCGCTCAGCTCAAAGGCAATGCCGAGCACGAGCAGTTGGTCAACCGCCTGATGGACGAAATGAAATTGAATTAATCCGGTTTGCCTTCGTGCGAACCACTCACTTCTAATACGCACTCATGTCCACTTACCGGATTGCAGTTCGATACGCGAAATCTCTCCACGACCTCGCCATAGAGCAAAACAAGCTCGAGCGCGTACTGGAGGATGTCAAAGCGTTCCACGGGTTGTTGGAAAACCGCGACTTTATGCTGTTTATCAAAAGCCCGGTGATTCAACACAAGCGCAAAAGCGAGCTTATGGACAAAATGCTCGCCGATAAGTTCGACACCCTCACTATGGCTTTTCTGCGCATCCTGTTCACAAAAGGCAGAGAAAAGTACATGGCCGAGGTGGCGCGCGAATTCCTTACCCTGTACAAGAAAAATAAAGGTATCTCCACCGTTAAACTCACCACGGCATCCCCATGGAGCGATGCTGCAGTGAAGGCCCTGGAGTCAAAACTCAAGTCGCTGGGTATCACCGGGGATCATATCGAATTCCATAGCAAGGTGGACGCTGATATCGTTGGCGGCTTCATCCTCGAAGTGGACGACCTGGTGTACGATGCCGCGCTTTCGCACAAGCTGGACACCCTGCGCCGCGAGTTCGTCCATAATCCTTATGTGTCTCAAATTATTTCCCGATAATTCAATTTGTAAATTCTTTAAAAATCATACGTCATGGTGGATGTCAAACCCGATGAAATATCCGCGATACTGAAGCAACAACTTTCCGGCTTCAGCACAGCCAGCGAATTGGAAGAGTACGGCACCGTCCTTCAGGTAGGTGACGGTATCGCACGCGTATATGGCCTTAACAATGCCCAGGCCGGGGAACTCGTCGTCTTCGAAGAAACCGGCGTTGAAGCTATTGTCCTCAACCTCGAAGAGGACAATGTCGGCGTGGTACTCATGGGCTCCGGCACCGGTATCAAGGAAGGTTCTCGTGTGCATCGCACAGGCCGAATAGCCTCTATCAATGTAGGTGACGGTTTCGTCGGTCGCGTTGTAAACACGCTTGGCCAAGCCATCGACGGCAAAGGAGCCATTCCTGGTACATTATACGAAATGCCACTTGAGCGCAAAGCTCCCGGGGTAATCTACCGCCAACCGGTAAACGAGCCGCTCCAAACAGGAATTAAGGCTATTGATGCTATGATTCCCATCGGCCGCGGTCAGCGTGAATTAATTATCGGAGACCGTCAGACGGGTAAAACGGCTATCGCCATTGATACCATCATCAATCAAAAGGAGTTTTACGAGCGCGGCGAGCCGGTGTACTGCATCTATGTAGCTTCCGGCCAAAAAGCCTCCACGGTGGCAAACGTAGCTAAAACGCTCGAAGAGCATGGCGCCATGGCTTACACGGTTATCGTATCCGCTTCGGCTGCCGACCCGGCTCCTTTGAAGTTTTACGCGCCTTTCGCCGGCGCCGCCATCGGCGAATTTTTCCGCGATACTGGCCGCCCGGCACTCATCATCTATGATGATCTCCCCAAGCAAGCTGTTGCCTATCGCGAAGTGTCCCTGTTGCTACGTCGCCCACCGGGCCGCGAAGCTTATCCCGGTGACGTATTCTACCTCCACTCCCGCCTGTTGGAGCGTGCTGCCAAAATCATCAACAACGATGCTATTGCGGCGAGCATGAACGATCTGCCGGAATCTCTTAAAAAAGCAGGTATCGTGAAAGGTGGAGGGTCGCTCACAGCACTCCCCATTATCGAAACCCAGGCAGGTGACGTTTCTGCTTATATCCCCACTAACGTAATTTCTATCACCGATGGCCAGATATTCCTAGAGGCTAGCCTTTTCAATGCCGGCGTGCGCCCCGCTATCAACGTGGGTATCTCTGTATCGCGGGTTGGTGGTAACGCCCAGATTAAGTCCATGAAGAAGGTAGCCGGTACGCTGAAGCTCGATATGGCACAATACCGCGAGCTGGAAGCCTTCTCTAAGTTTGGTTCTGACCTTGACCCTGCAACCGTGTCCGTACTCGAAAAGGGCAAGCGCCTGGTGGAAGTGCTCAAGCAACCACAATATTCGCCCTCCGCAGTAGAAAAGCAGGTGGCCGTCATCTATCTTGGCACCAAGGGGCTTCTTCGGAATGTACCTACAGAAAAGGTCAAAGAGTTTGAACATGTTTTCCTTACGGAAATGGAGCGCCGCCATGCGGGTATCCTCGAAAACTTCCGCAAGGGCAAACTCGAAGACGCTGACCTCAAAGCGATGGAAGCACTCGCCTCCGAGTTGATGATGCAGTATAAAAAGTAATTCACTGAATAAGGGGTAAAAACAGATGAAAGTCTGTTTTTACCCCTTGCTCATAAGCTTTATTGTTATGTCCGGGAGCTTAAAACAAGTACGCGAGCGCATCCGTTCGGTACAAAATACGCAGCAGATTACCAAGGCCATGAAGGTGGTTTCTGCTGCTAAATTCCGCAAAGCTCAACAGGCCATCGTGCAAATGCGCCCTTACGCGGAAAAACTCAACACCATGCTGCGAAATATCCTCTCCAATATGGAGGGCGAAGCAGATACGGTGTTCGGTCAGGAAAGACCAGTCCACAATGCTTGCGTAGTGGTGGTAACTTCCAACCGCGGCCTCTGTGGCGCCTTTAACACCAATGTCATTAAGGGTGCTGTACGCGTCATCAACGATGAGCTTTCTGAACAGCGCCGCAATGGTAATCTCACCATTTATTGTATTGGTAAACGCGGTCATGACTATTTCCGCAAGCGTTATACCGACTGCAAAATTGTCTCCGACCACGTGGATCTTTTCCAAAGCCTGGACTTTGATCACGTTGCTCCGGTAGCACGCCACCTCATGGACGCTTTCCAGGAAAAAACCTACGACAGGGTTTATGTCGCTTTCGGACACTTCCGCAACGCAGCAACCCAGTTTCCTGTGGTGGAACAGTGGCTCCCCGTTGCTAAAATTAAGCCGGAAGCGGGTAGTCAGAAAAAACGTGCAGACTACATTTTCGAACCGGATATGAAAGGTCTGCTCAATTACCTGGTGCCGAGCATCCTGCAAACAACCTTTCTCCGTTATCTCCTTGATACCCATGCCTCCGAACACGGTGCCCGCATGACGGCTATGGACAAGGCAACTGAAAATGCCGAAGATTTACTCAAGGAGCTTCGCATCAACTACAACAAAGCCCGTCAGGAGGCGATTACCAAAGAAATTCTCGAAATCGTGGGTGGCGCCGCCGCTCTCGAAAGCGCATAGTTCACAATTTATTACCTCAAAAACAAAGAGGCAGCGTCCCACTATGGTGACGCTGCCTCTTCTTTTTTACCAGCTACCACCACCGCCACCACCACTTCCACCGCCACTGCTTCCACCACCGCCGCTGCTACCTCCTGGGCTAGAAGTAAATACTGAGCTTATTTGATTAATCTCCTTGGGGAATTCTGTAGCAAAATTATCCCAGGATTGCATGGTGTGTACATGAACCCCGCCGTAATGGTACCAGGAAGGAGGTTCCCGCAGCAATCCCTCAAACTGCTTGTTCCAGGATTTCAAATAGCCAAAAGCCAGTACAAATGGCATCGTTTTATCATAATACAAGGGATCTTGTGCTAAAAGGCGTTCAATGACGGGGCGCTCAGCCTTTTTCACAAACTGCCGGAATCCCTCCAGCCGCCTGTAGGTTTCATTCCCCGCCGGGGTACGTTGCCGAAAAAGTAGGGTAATGACCAACAACAAAACACCCGTAACGAGGAGTGC
This sequence comes from uncultured Saprospiraceae bacterium, assembly GCA_964439115.1. GTDB lineage: Bacteria > Bacteroidota > Bacteroidia > Chitinophagales > Saprospiraceae > UBA2329. Next base: position 3,274 of record CAYTNI010000150.1, on the reverse strand, counting down.
AATGCCATCCAGATTATCAAAAGCAACCACAGCGATGAATCCTCCCATGAAAGATAGCCCGGCCCCGACACCCGTCATCCATGCGTATTTGATTTGTTCGCGTTCATACCAACCTGCTTCTCGAATCCATTGACGCACTAATTGCTTGACGGCTGTCATGTGCATGTAGAACTTCTCCCTCAAACTCTTGAGTTGCACCTCATCGCCTTTTGCGAAGAGGGCCTCGAAAAAGCGTCGCTCAAAAGTCATCAGCTCCGGACCCGCTTCCTTCAATTTGAAGAATGTGATATTGTCTTTGCGCCAAAAATTGCCCTCTTCCAATTCCATCCTCAGATACCCTAAATTTGCCAAATGTGGGATGAGACACAAAACATCGTTGGCATCTACCGAATGATCCACAAAACCTCCGGCAATGGCCGGCGATATGCCTTCCGGCGGAAAATATTCAGTGGCAATTATCTGCCTGCGGTTCCTGTGCCTGAAAAAGATCCAAAATCCAGGAAGCAGGAGGATTGGAGGTATCAGTAGTAACCCATGTCTTTGTAGGAAAAAAGTACTCTCATCCATCGGCGTGAAAGCACGCTGCGGTAGCCGAACCGCTACAGTCAGGCCTTCGCCCGCTTCGAACCGTCGTGTGGATTTGCCCTCTATGCGCCGGTCTTCGACCGTCCATTCCAGATCCTTCCCTTTGGCTCCAGCTCGCCCGCTGAAGCATCTGACATCATCTTCGGTCAATGCTATATCTTCCGGAAAATTTAGGGAAAATGCGAAAGAATCCGTGTGAACCGGCCAACTCACTCCCAGTAAATCCCAATAAAACTGACTGTGATCCTCGAAAAAATCAAGGGGGTTGAGCACGCGGTAGCGAATTTGATAAACTTGTGCTCCGTTCACATATACGTCCTTATCGCCGATTTTGATTACCAGGTTGCCGCTTTCGCGGGATGTAGTGGATGGAAAACCTGGTGAAGTTACATTTCGGATAAGTCGTTCGACGCGTCTGCCGTTCACTTCGCTGCGCAGTGGGACAAACCGAAAGATACCGTGCCGCGGTTCTGAAAAGACTACCTTAATTTGCTCTTCAAAGTCGGCATACCCCTCGGGAGTAATGTGTACATCAATGCGATACGACTGAATAAAAAAGTACTCTGCAAATGCCGGGTTGGACAGCAGAAAACATGACAATAACAGGGTGATAAGCTTGCGCATACGCTTTAGAATTGGACTTTCACCGGTTGGGTTTCTGCCCGATCCACTTCGTAGTAGTCCATGGTGCGGAACCCGAAAGCGCCGGCGATAAGATTGCCGGGAAAAGACTCTACTGCGTTGTTCAAATCGCGGGCTGAGGCGTTGTAATACCGGCGTGCACGCTGAATCTGCTCTTCGAGGGCGGAGAGCTGTTGCTGAAGTTGCATAAAGTCCTGGTTGGCCTTGAGTTCCGGATAATTTTCTGCCAGAGCAAATACAGATTTCAGCGCACCGCTCAGGGCGGTTTCCGCGCCACCTTCAGAGTGGCTGCCATGACCCATCGCCCGGTTGCGCAGCTCCACAATTTTTTCGAGTGTACCACTCTCATGTTGCATGTATCCCTTTACCGTATTGACCAAATTAGGGATCAGGTCATAGCGCTGCTTGGTGAATACATCAATGGTTTTGAATGCTTCTTCGGCGCCATTCCGCAGGCGTACGAATCGGTTATACAGGGATGCCACGAGGAATCCGATTACCACCACGATGAGCAGAAATGTATAGAAAGCAATCATGTGGAAATGTTTAACAAGTTAAGTACATGTATTTTTAGCGAATATCGCAAGTAAGTATATGTTCGAAGCGTTGTTCGAGCATAAGGAATCCTTCGAGTTTATCGCCAACTTGAACGGGGCCTACACCTGCCGGAGTGCCGGTGTAGATAAAATCGCCAACCTGCAGCTTGAAGAATTTAGAGACGTGCACGATGATGGCATTGAAGGAGAACAGCATATCTTTGGTGTTGCCGTGTTGTACTACCTCGCCGTTTTTGCGCAGTTTAAATTCTACGCCTTCGCGGCGATGGCTTTCTTCCAGGGGATAAAACGGGCTGATAACTGCTGAGCCGTCAAAGCCTTTGGCAATTTCCCATGGGTGTCCTTTCTTTTTGCATTCGTCCTGCAAGTCGCGCGCGGTGAAGTCAATGCCGAAGGCGATTTGATCGTAGTAGGTGTCGGCAAATTCCGGCTGGACATGTCTGCCGTTTTTGCAAATTTTGAGCACTACTTCCCCTTCATAGTGGAGGTCTTTGGTGAAATCCGGGTAGTAAAAAGGCTTGTCATTTACTAAAAGCGCTGAAGGGGGTTTCATGAACACCACCGGGCGCTCAGGTATAGGGTTATTTAACTCTTTGGCGTGTTCTACGTAGTTCCTTCCGATGCAAATGATTTTCATAAAACAGATTTTTGGCACAATTTAGGGGATAACTTCCAAGTAATAGCCTATTTTTCCGACCAAATCGCAAGATGAAGGTATGCTAAGTATTTTTAGCGATGAATATTTTATGCAGCAGGCGCTGAAGGAAGCGGAGTTGGCACGTCAATCAGGAGAAATTCCCGTAGGTGCTGTCGTGGTGTGTGACCAAAAGATTATTGCCCGAGGGCATAACCAGACAGAGCAGCTTCATGACGTGACGGCGCATGCGGAGATGATTGCCCTCACTGCCGCCGCCAATTACCTCGGTGCCAAGTACCTGAACGAATGTACACTTTACGTTACGCTGGAGCCGTGTGTGATGTGCGCCGGAGCTTTATTTTGGTCGCAAATCGGCCGCGTTGTCTATGGTGCTGCTGATGACAAACGCGGTTTCATGCGCTTTGGCAAATCTCTGCTGCATCCAAAAACTGTTGTAGAATACGGTATTCTGGAGGCATCTTGTGCAGAAAACCTTCGACGCTTTTTCAAAGAAAAACGCTGAGCTTTGAACCCCCTTTTTTTCGGGGTGTTCTCCTATGCACCAGATTTCCTGGCTTCGTTCAATGAGAATGATGACATGAAAAAATGGACTTGATTTTTAATGGGCTGCCTCAAAAGTCATGCATGAAACCTGCTGGCTTTTGGCGAAATATAAATTTGCTATGACACCTGAACGGATGCGTATGATCTGGCGCTTTGAAATACTTTGGTGGGCTTTTACCTTACTTGCTTCGCTTGTTGTATTGGCGCCGATATGGATATGGGTGGAAGGATATCCATTCTGGGCCGACAATATTATTTATATCATTACTTTCATTACCTTATCCAGGTA
>CAYTNI010000149.1:0-7436 GCA_964439115.1 uncultured Saprospiraceae bacterium | reverse complement strand
TGTCGCCTGATGCCGAGAAGGCGTATTTATACCTGCCGTCATGGGATGTCCAGTCATCTGCCAGCCAATACAGCCTGGAAAGAGGCATCCCGGGAGATAGAGTGTCCTGGGCAAACAGAGGCTGAAGGATGAATGATGTGCCGAGGTATAAGCATAGATAACGAACGCAAACTTGGCGGTTCATAGAGAAATATTTTTAGCAAATTTATGGAATTGCCCGACAGCATTCAGCCAGGCGCTTTTTTTGTGCGTTTAAAGCATAACTTTGCAACTATGGGTTGGTTTCCTTATCTGTTCTTATGGGTACTACTCTTCCTTCAGGGCTTGCAGAGCCAAGGAATATATCCTTCCATCCGGGAGGGCAATAAGGCATACCTGCGAGGCGACTACCGCGAGGCAGAGGCCCATTACCGCAAATCCTTGCAAGCGAATACCTCTGCAGAGGGATGCTATAATTTGGGCAATAGCCTTTACCGTCAGGAGCGTTTTAAAGAATCTGCAGCATATTTTCAACGTGCAGCAAAGATGTTTCCCTCTGCGGATTGGGCCGCTCGCGCCTGGTATAACCTCGGAAATGCCTGTTTCAAGCAACAACAGTATGCCGATGCGGTCATCGCCTACGAAAATGCCTTGAAGCTCCAGCCCGGAGATACCGATGCGATACGGAATCTCGATATCGCTTTGCGGGCATTAAAATCAAAAGCTGCACCCAAACCAAAACCGGAAATTCCCCCTGCTATAAATGGTTCTGGCGGTCAGGGCGATACCCTGGTGTCGGGAACTCAGCCTCCGGCCAAGTCCCAAAATTTTAACAGGATGGTGGCGCCATTGAACAAATCAGAAGCTGAACAACTTTTACAAATTGTAGAGCGGGAAGAGCTGAAAGTTCAGCAGCGACTTCGTCAATCTTCAACTCCAACCGCCAAATCCACCAAAGACTGGTAAACCAAACTCACCATACTCATGAAAAAGGTATCTTGTTATGTGATCTTGATGTGGCTAATGCCCTTTTGGGTCGCTGCTCAACAGGCGCCTTCGTTTACTGTTGAAGTAAGCACCGATTCCCTGCTGTTGGGTAATATGGTCAAAGTCACCTTCAAACTGGAAAATGTGCCGGGGGCTAAATTCGAAGCACCGGAATTCCCGGATTTCCAGGTAGTTTCCGGCCCGAATATGAATTCCAGCTTCAGCATGGTCAATGGAGTCACCTCACAATCCATAACGTACTCCTATTACCTCCAGCCCAAAGAAATCGGAGTTTTTTACATCCCGCCCGCTTTTGTGGAAAACCAGGATAAAGTACTGGAAACCCTTCCCAGAGAGATCAAGGTCTTCCCTAATCCCGACAACATCAAACAGGAAATCCGGGAGGATGACTCCCGCATCCGCTTTCAGTGGGATAACTTTGGCTATCCCGGTATGCCGCAATCCCCTGCGCCCACACCTCCATCCAAAAAGCGGAAAACCACCCGTTTGTGAGTTCTTTTCGGTGCAGCCGATGTTCCTTTTCCTTGGAGGGATTCAAGATATTGTCCTTTTTTTCGGCGCTCGTTTTCAGCACGTCACTCACAGCCCTGAATGCGCCCAGGCTGGAGGCCTTCGTTTCCGCTACCGAGGTGAATATCGCGGAGAGCCTGGAACTAACCTTCACGCTTTCCAATGCCAAAAGTGATCATTTCCAGGCGCCGGATTTGAGCGACTTTGAAATCCTCGCAGGTCCGTTCTCACGTATCAGTGCCGGCTTGGTTGAAGGGGAAGCACAGACAGCCAAAAGCTTGGTGTATATTATTCGACCCCGGAAAACGGGGGTGCTTCGCATTGGCCCTGCAAGTGTATTAATAGATACCATGCAACTGCAGACTCAACCTATTCAGATTAGCGCTGTAAAAAGGGATATTCAGACTAGTGGAACGGTATTTGCGGAAACGCGTTTTTCCAAACCCAAAGCATTTGTCGGCCAGCCATTCTGGATGGACATTGTCGTTTTTTACGCAGACTCGAATTGGACCGTGCAAGCAGCTTCGGCCCCGGAAATACCGGGTTTTGTTGTGGAGCGATGTGCCGAGCCGGTCAAGGGTTTTGCTCGTATCAAGGGCAGAACCTGGTTCAGCAGCACGGAGCGTATCTGGCTGTCGCCTCAACAATCCGGAGAATTTACCATGCCTGCATTTCGCTATAATATAATGGAGTGGCGCCGCGATGCCTATAGCCCTTACGGCCATAGCGTCAGGCGTGAAGTGGTTGGTACGCGCCCTGAAAAATTCGTTGTCTATGCCCTTCCTCCGGATACACCGCCAGAATTTACCGGCGCGGTGGGCTTTTGGAAAATGAAATTGGATTGGATCCGGCCTGAAGGCCAGCCCGAAAATAACCTCCGGTTACAACTCACACTACAAGGCGAAGGCGATGTGAAACGCCTACAGGCTCCAAAGCTGATGCTCCCTGCCGGGCTGACAGCTTTTCCTGCAAAAACAAGAGATATTCCGCCGGTGAATCCCTGCCGTAGTATGTTGGCGAGCAAAATATTTGACTACGCGTTGACAGCAGCACATACGGGTCGGTTCAAGGCTGAGGTGCGATTTGTTTTTTTCAACCCGGACAGTGGGAAATTCGAAGTGCTGCATTCAACAACTCCGGAGCTGGAGGTGAATGTAGGCTCAGAAGAAATGGAAATACCCCATTCTGTAGGAAAAAGAACCTTTCCTACGGCTATAAAGTATCTGATTTTCGGACTTTTAGCATCTGTGCTCTTTTTTTGGGTATGGAGGAGGCATATCCTTAGGAAGCGACCATCCTTTGATTCTCCGGCCTTGCCTCTGTTGTTGACTCCCGAACAACGCCTGCAACCCGCCTGGGAAGCGCTTGAACGCCGTGATGCGGAAGGATTTTATAAAGTACTGTCGGAGATTATCCTCCAGGCGCTTAGCGAAAAATGGGGAACAGATTTCACCCGTGCCGAAATCCTGGGGCTTCAAAAAAATAATGTACAGGTAAATCCGGCCACTGCAAAATTGCTGTGGATCCTTCAGGCTGCGGATAGTGTGCGCTTTTCAGGAGGGACGGTGGTACAGAAAACCCCAGAGGAATGGTATGAATTGACCATGGAAGCACTAGGTGAACTGGACGAATCACCGCAAAAGGCTCTTTCCGCATAGTCAAAGGGCACTTTCAGTGTAAAACCAGGGTGTATCCGGGGTTGTTTTCCGAGTATGCGTCATGTTGTGTTGTTCGCGTGGTTTGTGGTGGCAGGCATGGGAGCTTGTCGGCTTGCTCAGGAGGGAGACCTTGAGCGATATCCCTATGCGCCGGTTCCCTACGAACTGGAGGAGCCGGAGGGTTTCGTGCGTATGGTGCAGCCCGCTGACAACCCCCTGACGGAAGAGGGTGTCGCCTTGGGAAGAAAATTATTCTTTGAACCCTTGTTGTCGGTGGACAGCAGCGTGTCTTGTGCAACCTGTCATTTGCCACACCTCGCTTTCAGCGACGGTCAGGTGCTCAGCAGGGGGGTAAACGGGCAAACCGGCAAAAGAAACGCTCCATCACTCGCCAATGTCGGCTATTACTACAAGGGGTTGTTCTGGGATGGTCGCGTGATTACCCTGGAGGAGCAATCTCTGCATCCTGTAGCCGATAGTTTGGAAATGGCCAACACCTGGGAGGAGGCAGAACGGCGCCTGCGAAGTCATCCGGAATACCCGGCGATGTTCAGAGGCGCCTTTGGCATCCGGCATGTCGAAGAATTGGATCGCCAATTGGTGGGCAAGGCACTTGCCCAGTTTCAAAGAACCCTCATTAGCGCAGATGCCAGGTTTGACCAAAAAATGAGGGGTGAGGTGGAGTTTACCCCTCAGGAACAGCGCGGCTGGACAATTTTTTTCGATGCATCAGAGGAAGTGCCACACTCCGAATGTGCGCATTGCCATGCCGACCCCTTATTCACCAATCTCGATTTTACCAACAACGGGATTGATCAGGTATCCGGTTTGCAGGAGTTTAAAGATGCCGGGCGTGGCGCGGTTAGCAGGAATATATATGACAACGGCACTTTTCGGGTGCCTACCTTGCGCAATATTGCTTTAACAGCGCCCTACATGCATGATGGGCGTTTCGCCACCCTGGAGGAGGTAATTGATCATTATGTCCGTGGCGGGCACTATTCGGAAAATCTCAATCCCAATATCATGCCCTTGAAGCTGAATCCAAGGGACAAGGCGGATTTGATGGCATTTTTACACACCCTGACGGATACAGCGTTTGTCCAAAAGGTTTATCAGCCGTATTAAGTGTGGAAAATATTACCTTTGTCGGATAAGAAGCACCAGGACAAAATCCTTTGACATGAGCCTTACCGTTATTATCATTATCCTGACGGGATTGATTTCCATGCAGGCATTCAACAACCCCAACATCCGCGGACAGTTGATATTTCATCCGGTGACCATACGGGAGACGGGCCAGTGGTATCGGTTTCTTTCCCATGGGTTAATCCACGGGGATCTCCAGCACTTGCTGATCAATATGTTTGTATTGTGGCAATTCGGCACAGTCATAGAGGATGTTTTTTTGACGGTATTTGGTGAGGTTATCGGGCGGCTTGCTTTCGTATTTCTTTACTTCAGTGCTATTGTGGTGGCCTCCATCAGTTCGTACTTCAAGCACCGGTTCAACTACGGGTACTCCGCGGTGGGAGCTTCGGGCGCCACTTCGGCATTGGTTTTTTCCTACATCCTTTTTGCGCCCTGGCAATGGTTTATCTTTCCCCCATTGCCGGCTATACTGTTCGGGGTGGCTTACCTTTGGTATTCCTCTTATATGGAAAAGCGAGGCATGGACAATATCGGCCATAATGCACACTTTTGGGGCGCGGTGTATGGGGCGGCGTTTACCTTGGTTACGCTGACGCTTGCCCGGCCTGAATTTTTAATTTATTTCATTGCCGAATTGGTCAAGGGGCCTTCTGCGCCATCGTTTTTAAACTGACCATGTTTTTCGCCATCTCCAAAATACTATCCTTTGCCATTAAGCCGGTGGTTTGGATAATAGGATTGTTGCTGTATGCGGTATTTACGCGTCGGCCCTGGCGGGGCAGGCGGGCGGTGGTGGCGGCTTTGGCGCTTTTGTTGTTGTCCACCAACCGATGGATAACCAACGAGGTGGTATGCGCCTGGGAGCCTGAAACCTTGACGGCCAATCAAATTCAGGAGCCTTATGACATCGGCATCGTGTTAGGGGGGTATTCCAATCTCTTTATCACACCGGCTCATGACCGGTACAATTTCAGCGAGCGAGCCAACCGGTTTACCCAGGCTTTGGAGCTTTACCGTTCCGGAAAGGTAAAAAAATTGCTGTTTACCGGCGGTACCGGCAGGCTGATGCAGGATGGAGGTTCAGAGGCCGCCCTTTTACCGCCACTGCTGGAGAAACTGGGGATACCCCCTACGGATGTCATTTTGGAGGAACGCTCCAGAAATACCTGGGAGAATGCGGTTTTTACCAGGGAGATTATTGAAGCGGCATACCCCGGTGCTTCCTGTTTGCTGATAACTTCCGCGACGCACATGCCGAGATCGGCGGCGTGTTTCCAGAAAGCCGGCCTGGCGGTCACCCCTTTTGCTGTAGATTACATGAGTGAAGAACCACTGCCGGGACTGGATTTATACCTGTTGCCCGACAAAACAGGCCTCTACAAATGGGAATGGCTCATCAAGGAATGGATAGGGTGTATAGCCTATCGCCTTCGTGGGTATAATTGACAGACATCTGATTTTTAGTAGTTTAGTAGTATGACATAACTCAATACAAGACGTTCCAGCCATGAAATTTTTGGCATTACTATTCCCGTTAATCATCACTTTACATTCCTGTTCAGGAGGGGATACCAGTGTCGCATCCGAAATAGATGATGACTACAAGACCATTTTGCAACACATCCGATCCAACCCGGATTTATTTTCGCCGGATACACTGATTGTCATGGGATTGTATAATATGGCCATGGAGGCTATCAAGGCCAGGGAAGTCAGCGATTCCTCCCTTATCGTGTATGCCGGTAAATTGGGGGAAAACGGCGAGTTTGACAAATCCAACGCCTTACTCGACAGGGTGTCAGAGGGGACGGAACACCGCGACGAGTACTACAAGCTGAAGATGTGGTTTGCCCTCGAAAAGATGGATACGGTGCTGTCTCTTAAATACTGTGACTCTCTCAAACTGTTGGATTACATCAGTCCTGATGATCCTGAAGACTATGCAGAGCGGCATCTTTTGCTGGCCGTGCACCATCACAATTGCAAGCGCTATGCCGAATCCATAAAGATCAACAGGCAGATGCTGTCATTTATCCAAGAAAATAAACTATCGGAAAGGTTGCACTTAACGGTGTACAGAAAACTTGCCAACGATTACAACGATATCGTCAGAGAAAGAATTCCCTTTTCGTTACCAATAGAGGCTTGCCGGGAGCTGGCTTTGAAATACTACCGGATGGAAATGGACATCATGGAGCGCAACCCCGGCCAGTACAAGGTACGCATGGCGCTGAACCATATCACTACGGCTATGGTGTTAAGAACCTGGATGCCGCCCTCTGAGGTGAAAGGCCACTATTTTGAAGCCATGCGAGATCTCCTCATACTGGACAACATGGATCTGGTGCTCACTCGCCAACCAATCTACGTATCATTTTGTATTCGTCAGCTCGTATATTTATTGAATCGGGAAGATTTTAATGCCAACTGGAAGATAATTCAGGAGTACTCAGACATTCAATTTCGGTTGTTGAATACCCGCGCTTTGTTTCAGTTGATTTCCAGTACTTTTTTAGATGTCAAGGATTATTACGAACAGCGAAATCCGCAAGACCTGTTGTTTTTTTTATGGGAAAATAAATTTGAAAAGACCAATGACCTGGAGCTGCTGAAATTCTCCAATCAATTGAAGTATCCCAATCAGAAGCTGTTTTCCCGCCTGATAAATACATACGGGGAGAAAACCCCCACCATGGTATTCAATTATTTCTTGCTCAACGAAATGATACTGTTCGACAGCTACAAAGATGGGCATGCCGACCGTTTCGATTTGGAACAGATTAAGCTCGACTACAACCAGATTTTCCATTCGATTTTTGAAAGTACCCAAATCAATTTGACCCAAGGCGCCCTCGATACACTTGTGCTCTACTGCAAACAAACCAACACTACTATTATAGATTATCAATATGTCCTGGAATATACGCTGATTACTTTTATCAAGCCGGATACCATTTACCGTAAAGTCCTTTCCTATAACCACGCACTTCCCGGCGCTTTAGCCCAGGATTTTTTGAAGGCTATTTCAAATCATGATATGGAGGCATTCAAGGAGTATGCCCTGTTGATTTATCGAAAACTCCATTTAGCGGAAGTGAATACTCCAAATATTCTCATCTGCCCTGATGA
>CAYTNI010000148.1:2278-7473 GCA_964439115.1 uncultured Saprospiraceae bacterium | reverse complement strand
GGAACAGATAACGAACGTATAGACTTTTGGTTGATTTTTTTCTTGGAAAGTTTGAAAGCACTTGCCGAAAAATTAGAACAGAAATATGACGTTTTCAAATCCAAAGGCGGTTATCTGAATGACAGACAAAAACAAATCAAAGTCTTTATTTCCAACAATCAGCCCATTAAAATAAGCGATCTGGCAAAGCAATTTCCTGAAATCACCTTAAGCACCTTGAAAAAAGATATGCAATACTTACGAGATGAGCAGGTGCTGACAATGATTGGAAAAGGCAAAGGGAGTGTGTATGTATTGACTAATCCATCCGATCCCCCCTACCCAACCCCAATTTTAAACCCGGCTTAATGGGTAATCACCTTGCCTGTTCGTTATGCTTTCCCCTGGCTGCCAATTGGTCGGAAATAACTAATGGATGCGCTTTGGGGGGGATTCTATCCGTCCATCCGCCAGATACGCTTCCAACTACGACAACCGGTGTACGGCATAGCGCAAAGCTGCTCTAATGTCTCTTTGCTCAGGTTGTTACTGTGCTGCGCCTCTGCCTAGGTTAAAATCCATTCAGCGCATCGTCTCCTGCGGTATCAGATTTTCTCCCTTTTCATAGATGACATTGGAGCGGCCAACGATTAAAGGATCCAATTTGCCGATTAGCGAGAGTTTTTTTTCATCATAAGGAATGCGATGCAGGACGTAGCGCATGGCGTTGAGACGTGCTCGCTTCTTACAATTGGATTTGACTACAATCCAGGGCGCATCAGAGGTGTCGGTGTAAAAAAACATCTTTTCCTTGGCCTCGGTGTATTGGTCCCATTTGTCGAGAGAAGCTCTGTCAATCGGTGACAGTTTCCACTGCTTGAGCGGGTGAGTTTCCCGGTTGCGGAAGCGCCGTTTTTGCTCCTCGCGACTAACGGAAAACCAGAACTTGACGAGAATTATCCCGCTGCGCACTAAGTTGCGCTCAAAATCAGGAACCTGTCGCATAAATTCCTGATACTCCTCCTTGGTGCAAAACCCCATCACATTTTCTACTCCTGCACGGTTGTACCAGGACCGGTCAAAGAGTACAATTTCTCCGAAGGTGGGCAAGTGGCGCACATAGCGCTGAAAATACCACTGACCGCGCTCTTCTTCAGTAGGTTTTTCAAGCGCCACTACGCGGGCGCCACGAGGGTTGAGGTGCTCCATGACGCGTTTGATGGTGCCCCCCTTTCCGGCAGCATCACGGCCTTCAAACAAAATGACCACGCGGCTACCCGTTTTTTTGGTCCAGGCCTGTAATTTGAGCAGTTCGACCTGGAGATCGTATTTCTGAAGCTCATAATTCTTACGCGACATAAGGTTTTTGTAGGGATAACCTCCATCGCGCCAGCCATGAGCAAGTTCGAAATCGGGATGGATACTCCGGCCCTTGAGATCCTCATTCTCCTGCGTCAGTAATTTCAATATCAACATGCGCTCCTGCGGTGGGAAGTTTTGCAAATACTGTCTTGCTACAGCTACCTTGTCTTCTGTTTCAGAGAATTGAATGGCATCCTGAAGCGCAGTGGCCTGGTGATTGATTCTGGCGCGAATACGCTTTTTAACGGATTCAATTTTAGCTTCCGAAGGCGTTTTGCCGCCGGTTATATCGCCCTCGCTAACCTCGTGAACCACGGGTTGCAGGACTTCCATTTCCTGTATGGTAGTTTTTCTCTTCGCCATAGGTGTGGATTTAAAATAAAAGCTTCAAAATAAGCGCTTTTTATTCCTAAGCGACCTGATAATTGTCACCCTGGAGAAATGATATTTGACAGAGATTTTTGAACCCCGTAGCACATATCCTTTTCCCAAATTTGTAAAAAACCATATATTGGGCGGCAAAAAAAGGCAATATGCAAAATCGCAGCTTATTCGTACTTGTTTTATTGGTTTTCGGGGTAGTTTCCACCCTGAGTGCACAAAAAAAGCCGGCGCCGGTAAAGGCTCCCGATCCAGTTGCACCGGCCTTTGACGCGAGTCTTTACAAAGGATTGAAATGGCGAAACATTGGCCCTTTCCGGGGAGGAAGATCGGTGGCCGTAAGCGGTATTCCGAACGATGACCAGACCTATTTTGCCGGATATACCGGTGGTGGCCTGTGGAAAACCGACGACGCCGGCCTCACCTGGCGCCCGATTGCCGATGGCGCCCTTCAAACCGGCTCTGTCGGCGATATCGCCGTGTCGGAATCCGACCCCAATGTCATCTATGTGGGAATGGGCGAACACGCACCCCGCGGTGTAATGACCTTCTTTGGCGACGGCGTCTATAAAAGCGTGGATGGCGGTCAAAGCTGGAAGCACTTAGGGCTTGAAAAAACCCGGCACATCTCTGATGTGGTCGTTCACCCGCAAAATCCCGATGTGGTTTTTGTGGCCGCACAAGGCGCTCTGCATGGGCCCAACGAAGAGCGCGGTATCTATAAAAGTATAGATGGTGGCAAATCATGGAAGAAAGTATTGTACGTGGATGAAAACTCCGGCGCATCCAGCCTGAGCATGGATCATCACAATCCACGCATCCTGTATGCCGCTACCTGGCAACACCGCCGCCTGCCTTGGAAAGTGGAAAGTGGCGGCGCAGGTTGTGCAATATGGAAAAGTACGGATGGCGGGGATACCTGGGCAAAAATCTCCGAAGGGCTCCCCAAAGAAATGGGTAAAATCGGAGTTTCCGTATCACGCGCGAATCCCAACAGGGTCTATGCCATTGTGGAGGCCGAGAAGTCAAAGGCCGGGCTTTACCGCTCAGACAATGGCGGCGCTTCCTGGGCACACCTATCCAACGACCAGACCATTACCTCCCGCTCCTGGTATTACATGGAGGTATTTGCAGATCCCCAAAATGCCGATATCGTCTATGTGCTCAATGCACCGATGATGCGCTCCATTGACGGCGGCAAAACATTCTCCAATCTGTCTGTCGGCCACGGCGATACACACGACTTGTGGATAAACCCCGCAAACAACAAAAATATGATTCTCGGGGATGACGGTGGTGCCGAAATCAGCTTCAACAGCGGGAAGTCATGGTCTTCACTCAACAATCAGCCCACTGCACAATTCTATCGCGTCAATGCAGACAACCAGTTCCCTTACAAAGTCTATGGCGGACAACAGGACAACACTTCCGTAGTCATCGCTTCCCGAAACAACAGCTTTGGCATTACCGACAAAGACTGGACTACCGGGCCGGGATGTGAATCCGCCTGGGTGGCTTTCCATCCTGAAGACCCTACCCTACTCTATGGCGGTTGCTACCAGGGCTATATTGATGTATTGGACACGCGCACCGGAGAGTCGAAGGATATTATGGCCTACCCTACCCTCAACCTCGCCCTGGAGCCCAAAAGTATGAAATACCGCTTCAACTGGAATGCGCCCATCATCGTTTCTCCACACAACCCCAAAGTAATCTACCACGCTGGAAATGTAGTGTTAAGAAGTACTGACGGCGGGCTCCGCTGGGAAGTCATCAGCCCTGACCTCACGCGCAATGAACCGGATAAACAAGGAGTTGGCGGCGGGCCTCTCACCAATGAAGGCGCCGGTGCCGAAAACTACAATACGATATACTATCTGACTGAATCCCTCCTGGAGCCCGGTGTTTTATATGCCGGAAGCGACTGCGGACTGGTGCACCTCAGCAGGGACAATGGAAAAACCTGGCAAAATATTACCCCCGCGGGACTGCCGGAGTGTATCATCCATGCCATCGAAGTGTCACCACACGACAAAGGCACCGCTTACATCACAGGAACACGCTATAAATTCAACGATTTTGGGTCATATACCTACAAGACCACCGACTACGGAAAAAGCTGGATGCGTATTTCCTCAGGCGTACGCAACGACGATTTTCTGAAAGTTATCCGGGAAGACCCCAAAACGAAGGGCTTGCTGTATGGCGGCGCCGAGCGCGGCTTCTACACCTCTTTCGACGGTGGCATGAATTGGCATCAACTTCAGCTCAACCTACCGGCAGTACCGATTACCGACCTGCTGGTGCGTGACAATGACCTCGTGGCCGCTACCGCAGGCCGCGCTTTCTGGATCCTCGATGATTTATCGCCGCTGCAACAATCGGCAGGCAAACTGGAAGCACTTCAGCTTTTTACCCCCAAGCCTACCGTAAGACTGAACAGCTATCAGGCACCCTGGTTACCCGAGTTTATACCGGGTATTGGCAAAAATCCTGACAATGGTGTGATGCTCTCCTACTACCTGCCCACCCATGCCGACACCAGCGCCCTTACGCTCGAAATACTGGATGCTTCGGGTAAGGTCATTCGTCAATACAGCAGTAAGAAAGATGAAAGTTTCAAACCTTATCCGGGAGGGCCAAGACCTTCGCCGGTTTTACCATCCAGGAAAGGCTTGCACCGCTTCGCCTGGGATTTCCGCACTGGCAGCCTGCCTGATATTCCCGGGGTTTTTATATATGGTGATTACTCCGGGCACCGTGTAGCACCGGGCAGCTACCGGGCGAGGCTGAGTTTCATGGGCAATGTTTCCGAAACAACTTTCCAGATTGTCCCTGACCCGCGGCAACAAGTGACGGCGCAGGATTGGGCCGAACAACAGGACCTAATGGCTCGCATCGAGGGCCATATTGCCGAAATGCACGGCTGTGTAAATGCGGTGCGCAAGGTGCGCAAACAGGTCGAATCTTTTAACGAAGCTTTTTCCAAAACAGAAGGCGAAGCCGCTCAGGCGCTAACCGCATCCGGGAAAGATTTAATTAAAAAGATAGATTCCTGGGAAGCTGAGGTTGTGGAAACCAGACAGCGCAATTTTCAGGATGTCATCAACTGGCCGAGCAAGCTCAATGCCGAGTTTTTTGACTTGCGCAGCAAGCTCGACGTTCATGATCCAAGGGTAACGCAAGGCGTTCGCGACAGGCTTGCCGATTTGGAGGCCGAATGGACTGCCCGACACGCCGCATGGAAAAAACTGATTGATGAAGACGTAAAAGGATACAATCGAATGTTCAAAGAAAAAGATTTGCCGGCATTGGCCTTGCCGGGAGAATAAGTGAAAAGGCAGGGTAAAGGTAACGGGATGACTGATTTTCGAAATTTTTAGTCCGCAAAGGGAACTTTAGCAGAAATCCAGGGTTTGTATGGGATGCGACTTGTACCGCGCCGAACAGAAAAATCCATGAACTTTTCGGAC
>CAYTNI010000148.1:0-2268 GCA_964439115.1 uncultured Saprospiraceae bacterium | reverse complement strand
TCCTGAATCCATTACCTTTGCCCCATCGGTCCCTTAGCTCAGTCGGTTAGAGCAGCTGACTCATAATCAGCGGGTCGCAGGTTCGAGCCCTGCAGGGACCACTAAAGCTCTCATAATGAGGGCTTTTTTATTGCCCCCAGTGATCAATCCATTCATAATTCATTCGTCCGGGACCATACGAAGGATCTATCCAAGGGGATACGCTTATCCCCGCCATGCGGTCCGTCAATCATGTAAAAATGGAGTAACTCCTCCCCTACCGCTTCCCGAAGTTTTCTTTTTATTCTGGAAAGCACGACATGGATATCATTGTCGAGTGGGTCGAGCAGGCGATCCACGGCGCGATGGATTTCTAAGGGTTCTTCCTGATTGGTAAATCGCTGATAATAACCGTTTATTTCAGGCCTGAAGTCCCTGAGACTGGTGAGATGTACCCCCTCAGGATGCCGGAGGTAGAACAGGTAAATCGCCTTTTCTTTGGGATTGAATCTCAGCTCCAGGTCGCCAAGGTCAGTGAGAAACATCCTTTGTATATGGCCTCTAATCTCCAGCCTGCTGGGTCGGCGAATGATTTGGATTCTCTCTCGGAAAGTCAGCCCGCTGCGAATGCTGTCCATGATGTCGAAAAGTTGGGGCAGCACCGAAGGTGTGATGTGTCTCTGCGCCAGGATGTGCATACAATTCGGGCACAAGTCGGCAGTGCGCATTTTGAGAATGATTTCCTTTTTGTGTTGGCAAAAATCATTGCCGCAGCCTCTGGTTTCCCGATGTACCGCATGGAGGATATCCGTGTGATTGTCGAACATGAGCCGGCGAATCAGCCAAATGACCACCTCATAGGCAATGGGGAAACGCTCATCCACTTGTTGGCCAAAATAATGGTGCCACCCTGAAGTCTGAATAAAATAATCTCTTGTGGAGGGCCCAACCGCACCAAACCAGTTGCGGTCATTGCCCATTTCCGTTAATAAAAAAAGATGATCCTCTGCGGCAATATTCCTCTCAAGTCGGTATTTGTTGCAAATGGAAAAAAAATAATCCCAGGGCTGGTGGGTTTCAACCTCTGTGGAAGTGAGTAAATCCTTCTCCTTCAAAGCCTCCTCAGGTGTATCCATAAGTATAGAATCATCCGGCCTATTACCCATGGCCGTTTCATCCCACTCAGACTCCCATCCTGCGGGGAGAAAATCAACAGGCCCCCTGAACTGTTTCAACAGGTTGAGCACGTTGCCGAATTTTTCGGCATCGAGCTCCCAAGATCTAAGCAAGTGGACTTTCATCCCTCAATGATAGGAAAATCGCATGGATTTTTTAGGAAAAACCCTGGTTTGGTAATCAATTTTCACCCCCAACATAATTTTTGCAGCCACTGTCAAGTCTGTAGCATGTAAGCTGAGCACACTTTCATAATCATCTGACCGATACCCTCCAAATAGGGATAACGCAATCGGCACAGGCCGCCCCAATTCCTGCTCCAGCGATTTCATTCGGGTATAAAATAGTTCGGCACAGGCAATCCACTCCTCTGTAGTACACTGACTGCCAAGATCATCCCACTCATGAGAATCCGCTCCATGGCACCACACCACATAATGAACTGCACCAGCTTTAATAAGTGCTGCCAGCTTTTCCAATTCATTTTCAAAATCCCGAAGGTAAGCGCCATGGGAGTGCTTCGGATTGATATTCATGGCAATGGCCTTATTCACTTTGGGAAAAAGGGCACTTGAATCGGGTATGCTGTTGCCGAAATGCCCGTCGAGGTCGAGATAGGCACCTATCAGTCCTTTTTCTTCATAAAGCTTCAATGAAGCAATTACCTGGCCGGAAAAAGTGCAAAAGCCTGATCCTCCATCCGGCATAGCGTGATGAAAACCGGAGGTAGGGCTGAACGCAAGATCGGCGGGATGTTCACAGGCCCACTTAATGGCGTGATAAAGCGAACTGTTGGTATAACAAACCGAATTCACCAACTCTTGGCTCCACGGCAGCCCATTTGAACGATGCCGACCCACTCCTTCAAAGAAATCATTGACATACGCTTTTGTATGCGCAGTCAGAAAGTCATTTTGTGCAAAAGGCGCAAAATCCGAGCGGATATCCAACACCTTTTCAAAACCATGCTGCTGTAGATACGCCATGAGCAACCTGGGTTTCAACGGGGATTTAGAAAAACTTTCGTTTTCAATGTGCTTTAGGCATACCTGTTCAGGCGTGTAGAAGGTAACAACTTTAGAGTTTCTCAATGTTGAAATTTTTAATAATTAT
>CAYTNI010000147.1:520-7543 GCA_964439115.1 uncultured Saprospiraceae bacterium | reverse complement strand
TTCATGACCTTCGGCCTGGCGCTTCTTTCGGAACGCCTTGCAGCGCGTGTTGAATTATCCCAACCCATTCACGGATTTTACCTGTTTTCAGTTTGATCACAATCTTGCCGGCCAGGAACTCGACGTACAGGTCCAAATTTTTACAATTTCCGGCCGGTTGGTACAAACCTTGGAAGAACGAAAATTTTCCGATGGCGCTTTCCGCCTCGATGATTGTATTCAGTGGGATGGGCGCGATATGTACGGCGATCGCCTGGCAAGAGGCGTGTATCTTTACAAGGTAAAGGTTCGCACTTCCACTACGGGAAATACAGTTCTCCAGGGAGAGAGTGAGTTTGAAAAATTAGTTATCCTAAAATAAGAAATGCATTTTTGCGTCTCTTTGTCAGCGACAAGGTTTTGATACCTATATTTGCGCCACGATTAACATAAGATGTCCTCATGAAATATGTAACCCGCGCCCTTTGGGCATTCGTTTTTTTGTTTTTGGGATTCTCTCAAAGCGCCCTTGCTCAGTGTTTTCTGCAAGATCCTTCTCGCCCGCCGGGGCCCAATAACCGCTACGTCAACCTGGACGGTACACCCTGTATCAATACAGTACTGACGGCGGTACCATTTCTTAGAATCGTGGCTGATGCCCGCTCCGGCGCCATGGGCGATGCGGGAATTGGATTATCTCCCGACCCCAATGCCATGCACTTTAACCCTTCCAAGCTGGCTTTTGCCGATCAAAAAATGGGTATTTCAGCAACGTACACGCCATGGCTCCGCGCACTTGGCCTTGATGACGTGTACCTTGCCTACCTCACTGGATATTACAAGATTGATGATATGCAGGCGCTCGGCTTTGGCCTTCGTTACTTCTCCCTTGGTAAAATACCCTTTACGGATGTCAATGGCGAGCCTTTGGTAACAGGCCGCCCCAATGAATTTGAGATTACAGGTGCGTATGCCCGAAAACTTGCGGAAAGATTGAGCGCTTCGGTAAGCGCCAAGTTCATCTTCTCCAACCTGGCCGCAGGGCAAATCGTCAGCGGGGAAGTCATTGAACCTGCTATTGCCGGTGCTGCTGATTTTTCGCTGACCTACAACACCCCCATCGAAATGTCAGGCATGGACTCCGACCTGACCATTGGTGCCGCGGTGACCAATATCGGCTCTAAAGTGACCTATACTAAGTCCCTTGCCAGAGATTTTCTTCCCGCCAACCTCGGCATCGGGGCTGCCTGGAACCTCGATTTGAATGAGTACAACCGCCTGACTTTCGCTGCGGATGTGAATAAATTACTCGTGCCAACGCCCTGCCAGGGCGTAGGTTGCGATACTGACGGCAATACCATACCCGACTTCAAGGAACAGTCATCCATCACGGCCATTTTCTCTTCATTTGGAGATGCTCCTGAGGGATTCGCAGAAGAGTTGAGGGAACTCACCTACTCTTTGGGTATGGAATACTGGTATGACAAGCAATTTGCCGTACGTCTGGGGTATTACTCGGAACATTTCCAAAAGGGAGGACGCAAGTTTCTCACGGCAGGATTGGGATTGAAATACAATATCTTCGGACTGAATTTCTCCTACCTGATTCCTACAACGAATCAGCGCAATCCGCTCGATAATACCCTGAGATTTTCGCTACTGTTCGACTTCCAGTCGGATGTGGCAAATTAAAAGGAATACTGCAAACCTGTAAGCCGGATTCTGTCCACCAAAGTTTGGTGCTCCTATCATTTATCTAGCCCATACCTCACGGCATGGATCCATCTGCCTACCCCCTTCAACCAGCGTGCTGAACGGGCGAGCAACCCGTATTTCTTTCGGAGCCTAAGCCCTTTGGAAAATTGAAGTGTACATGGCATTTCAACCCGCAAGGTTTACCCACTTCAGACATTGCTGCCCGAAGGCGTGGTCTCTTACACCGCGTTTTCACCCTTACCGGAAATCCGGCGGTATCTTTTCTGTGGCACTTGCTGTCATCCCCGGGTTTCCCGCGTTGATGCCCATCCGTTAGATGGTGCGGCGCTCTGCGTTGTCCGGACTTTCCTCATCTTTCCGCTTGGGCGGAAAGCCGCGATAGAACAGTTTGCAGTATTCCTGAGCATAACTGCTTATCCGGTCAATAAGTTGCCCATCCTTGGAAAAAACTTGACAATTAAAAGTAGAAACAGCAGGGTAGGGTAGAGCAATGGATGAACCATACCGGTAAATCAGCGTTAGATGAATGTTCCCAAATTTTCAAGTATGTCCATTCTCATCCGAAATGCCCGAATCCTCACTGCATCAGAGGATTTCATTGGCGATATTTTTGTAGAAGGTGAAACCGTCAAGGCGGTTGGTGCCGGACTTCCATACTCCGCAGATACGGTTATTGACGCCACCGGTAAGGTCGTTTTCCCAGGAGGAATTGACCCACATGTACATCTCGATATGCCCTTTATGGGCACTTTTTCCAGCGACAGTTATGCTACAGGAACCCGTGCAGCCCTATTTGGTGGCACTACTACCGTAATTGATTTTGTGCTTCAAACACAGGGTAAATCCCTCCGTCATGCACTGAATGAATGGCGCGGGCGGTCAGATGGCAACTGTTACAGCGATTATAGTTTTCATATCGCCGTGACGGATTTCAACCCGGATACCCGCAAGGAAATCGGTGAAATGGTTGAAAAGGAGGGCATCACTTCTTTCAAAACTTTCATGGCCTACAAAGGAGCGCTGATGATTGATGACGGCCAAATGGTAGATCTCATGCAGGAGGTCAGGCGTTTTGGCGGGATGGTAACTGTACATGCCACCAATGGCGAAATGATTGACCGTTTAGTGGCCAAATTCAGAGCAGAAGGAAAATTAGCTCCGTTGTACCATTATTTGTCTCAACCCGAAGTGACTGAAGCCGAGGCTTCAGGGCGATTTGCCGATCTCGCGGACTACACCGGCGTTCAAGGCTATATAGTTCACATGACTTGCGAAGGGGCGTTGAATGCAGTGCGTCGTGCCACTATCCGCAACCAAAGGGTATATGCCGAAACCTGCATCCAATACCTTTTGCTAGATGCCTCCCTGTACGAACAAAATCCGGATGGTGCCAAATGGGTGATGAGTCCGCCACTGCGAAAAGCCAAGGACCGAGAAGCCCTATGGGCTGGTATTCACCAGGGATTGGTGCAAGTAGTGGGCACCGACCATTGTCCTTTCACCTGGGCTCAAAAAATGAATGGTAAGGACGATTTTTCAAAAATTCCCAACGGACATCCTGCCATAGAGCATCGCATGGAGTTGCTTTGGTCGGAGGGTGTGGAAAAAGGCCGTATCAACGGCAACCAATTTGTTGCCCTGACCTCTACCAATGCTGCCCGAATCTTTGGCATGTATCCCCGAAAGGGAGGAATTGCTCCCGGTTCTGATGCCGACTTAGTCATTTTTGACCCTGAACAGCAACATGTACTCTCTGTCCAAAGCCACCACATGAATGTGGACTATTCGGCTTATGAAGGCTGGGAGGTGAAGGGCAAGTGCCAAACCGTTATTTTGAGGGGCCAGATTGCCGTAGATGAAAACACTATGTATCTGGAAAAGGGGTTTGGCAAATTTTTGCACCGCAGCGCAGCTGTTTAAGAGTTTTTCAGGGCAATCCTGTACATTTGCAGGATAACCATGCTTATGAAAAAGATTCTTTCAGCCGCCATCTTTTGTCTGGTCTCCCTGGGACTTCAGGCACAGTCCTATCCCTTAGTGGATTCTACCCGATTCTCTTTTGATGCTAATTTGCCTTACGACCAGACCATTCCGGCTCCGGAGGCATTTTTGGGTTACGCCCTGGGTAGTGAAATTACCTTGTATGCCCACATAGTGGATTACTTTAAAAAATTATCAGATGCTTCTCCCAAGGTTACTTTGCACACTTATGGGGAGACTTATGAAAGACGTCCATTATTGCGGGTGGTGATTTCTTCTGAGGCCAACCAGGCCCAAATGGAAGAAATTCGCAGCAATCACCTCAAATTGACGGATCCCGATGCCATTTCAGCCTCCGAAGCCGCAAAAATAATAGAAAAGGATCCTGTTTTTCTCTCCATGAGCTATGGTATCCATGGCAATGAGGCTTCCAGTTGCGAGGCAGTCATGCAGGTGGCTTACCGGCTTGCGGCGGCACGCGATGCTGCCACCCTTTCCCTTTTAGAAAATTCTGTGATTATCCTTTTTGTCTGTATCAATCCTGACGGGCGTGACCGATACACTTATTGGTATAAATCCGTACAGCGCGATTTGCCCGCCTCCGAGCCATTTGACCTGGAGCATATTGAACCATGGCCAAACGGTCGTACCAACCACTATTGGTTTGATCTCAACCGCGACTGGTTTTTTATGGTCAATCGAGAATCCAAAGCACATGCCGCAGAATACCAGCGCTGGATGTCGCAGGTACATGTGGACTATCACGAGCAGGGATACAACGCCAATTATTTCACCGCACCGGGTGCTACGCCGCGCAATTTATTGCTTCCCAAGCGCTACGAAGCGCTGAGTGATACCTTTGGACGGGCCAATATCCGGGCTTTTGACAAGAATCAAATCAGCTATTTCACCCGCGAGGTTTTTGATTTTTTCTTTCCTGGCTATGGGTCAAGCTACCCGGGGGTGATGGGGGCAGTGAGTATGCTGACGGAACAGGGCGGCATTGGGGGCGGCCGGCTGGTATTGACCGAAGATGGAACCTTGAATACACTGCGCCAGCGCATCTGGGATCATTATGCCACTTCCATGGCTACTTTGCTCAGAGCCGGAGAGATGCGACAGGAATTGCTGCAATACAGCTACGATGCATGGAATTACCGAAACAGTGCCTCGCCGACAAAAGCTTATTTCCTGCCTGATGACGCTCACGGTTATTTATATGATGCCATTGATCTTTTGCTGAAGCATGGGGTCCGCATCGAACGAGCCACTACGGAGTTTTCGGCTGATGCCATAGACTTCCGCACCGGAAAAACTGTCAGGAAAACCTTTTCGAAAGGAACTTACGTCATCCCCGCTCAACAGCCGAGACACCTCTTTTTACACAGTGTCATGGAGCGCAATATGGCCATTGAAGACTCTGTGATGTACGATGTTTCCACATGGTCCATTCCTTTGGCTTACAACTTGGAAGCTTTCGCCACTCAGGGAATGGTAAAAGTATCGTCGGAAGCCCTCAAAGAAGCACCTTCCAGGATACAAGGCCTGGTGAACTCCGAGGCAGGATATGCCTTCCTGGTGGATTGGAAACAAAGGAATGCGCCAAAGGCCCTTGCAGCCCTGTGGGAAAAGGGGTACCGGGTTCGTTCAGCAAAAGAACCGTTCAGCGATGGCAGGGTGCAATTCGGAGAGGGAACACTGATTGTGATGCTGGGCCAAAATTTGGAGAGGAAGGAAAAAATACAAAAGGATATGGCTCAAATTGCAGAATCCTGCAAGGTGCAAATCCGAGGATATGAAAGCGGCAGGATGGCTTCAGGCTTCGACCTTGGTTCTTCCAACAACAGGCCGGTGGAACGCCCTAAAGTTGCCCTGATGGTGGATGCCCCTTTTGATGTAAATGCCTGCGGCCAGATTTACTTCCTGTTTGACCAGGAAACCGGCATGCCCATTGAGCGTATTCGCAGCACATCCCTACGTCAAACCGCTGTGCCGAAGTTTGGATCCCGCTACGGCTATGCAGATTTGGAAGACTACCAGGTGCTTATCCTGCCAGGCGGTGGCAGTGGCTTAAAGGATGTTTTTCAAAAAGAACAATTGGAGCAACTCAAAGCATGGGTAGAGGGGGGAGGCGTACTCATTGCCCAGGAGAGTGCCGCGGCCTTCTTTACAGATAATAGATCCAAATTTTCCAGGGTAAAACTCGTCGAGCTGAGGCCCGACACCTCCGAGGCGGCAAAATTTGTAAGTTACGCAGACCGCCGGGAGTTTGAGGGGCTGAAACGCATCCCGGGTGCCGCTCTCCAAGGGACAATAGACACTACACATCCGCTTGCTTTTGGATTATCTCCGGCAGTTTACACTCTAAAAAATGGTGCCGAGGCGCTGCAGGGTGATCGCGAAATGCAATCGGTGGGCAGGTATCTCGTGGATTCCGAAGCACTGCTGGCCTCCGGCTACGCTCCGACAGACAGGCTGAAATTGCTGGCCGGACAGGTTTTTGCCGGCGTTTTGCCCATGGGACAAGGTAAAGTGGTATTCTTCGTGGACAATCCGCAGTTCAGAATGTATTGGCGGGGGCCATCCAGAATGATGCAAAATGCCGTCATGTTGCTTCCAGGGTTTTAATAGTTACATAGTATTATTTTCACACTAAGTAAAATTATCTCCTTTCCACGATGGCGATGGTAAGCCGGCTGGTACAGACGAGGTTGCCCTCTTCATCGGAGATATCGGTATTCCATACCTGGATGAGTTTTCCGATGCGCACCGGCCGGGCAGTTCCATAAACAAAGCCCTTGGACACGGAGCGCAGGTGGTTGGCGTTGATTTCCACGCCTACGGCCATGTGGGTACTGATGTCCTCAATGGTAAGAAAGGAGGCAAAACTTCCGAGTGATTCAGACAAGAGTACAGATGCACCGCCATGGAGGAGGCCCATGGGCTGTTTGGTGCGGTGGTCCACCGGCATGCGAGCCGTAATAAAATCCGGACCGATTTCAGTAACTTCGATGCCGTTGTGTTCCATGGCTGTGCCTGTGGCCACAGCGTTGATTTGAGAAATTGTCGGTTGGTGCTTCCAGATCACGATAATGCTTTAGGATGAAAGTAATCAAATGGAGGGATTGTTCATTTGTTGCTGAATAAATTGCAGGATTTGCGGCCATTGGTCAGTAGCGAAGGGTTGCCAGTGCCCGTATTTGCGCATCCAGGTCAATTGGCGTTTGGCGTAATTGCGGGTGTGTTGTTTGATTTTCTCCACAGCTTGTTCCAGCGTGCAGGCTTCTTCAAAATAATCAAATAATTCCTGATAGCCTACGGTTTGTAGTGCCTGAAGTTGGCGAAACG
>CAYTNI010000147.1:0-510 GCA_964439115.1 uncultured Saprospiraceae bacterium | reverse complement strand
TTCGGCTTCCAAACCACGTGCCATCATCTCATCCACTCTGTGGTTGATTCTTCGGTATAGGACGTCTCTTGGCCAGTCTAATTGAATGAAAATGGAATGGAAGTTGCGGGTTGTTTCTGAATGGCCCAGAAAGGAGGAATAAGGTTTTCCGGAGGCCTTACATACTTCAACAGCGCGCAGGAGCCGGGCAGGATTATGGATATCAACCTGGCGAAAGTAGTCGGGATCCAGTTGATTAAGGAGTTCCTGAAGAGCGGTAACACCACCCAGTTTAAATAATTGCCCAACCTCATCATGTATTTCTTCGGGAACGTCTGGGAAAACGTCAAGGCCTTCACAAACAGCCCGGATGAACAAGCCGGAGCCGCCGGTCATCACGACCACTTGGTTAGTTTGGAAGAGTGCATCGAGCAGTTGAATGGCGTTGCGCTCGAAATCTCCTACTGAGAACTCATCCCGGATACTGAGGCTATTGATAAAATGGTGAGGCACCAGGGAGAGCTCTTCTTC
>CAYTNI010000146.1:0-7582 GCA_964439115.1 uncultured Saprospiraceae bacterium | reverse complement strand
ATACAAAAACTCAAAACTTCTCCCCTCTCCGCGAGACCCCACCTGCGAGAAACAATCTGCGTCTCCGCAGGATATAACAAAATCCCGCCTCACCACCTCACCTTAATAAACCTCGACTCAAAAGCCTTCAAGCCCTTAGTCGCTCCGGGAATCGTATTACCCGTAACATCCACGGATTCCCAAATTAAAGGTTTACCATCTGAATTCCGATAAAGAACCAGCTCGGGAATCGCCTCGCCGACCACTTCCCGCACATGAAAAACAGCAGCACGGCCTTCCTCTGCCGGCATGGCAGATACCAGCAGCAGTCCCTCCGGCCACCCGCTGAGTAAACTTTTCGCTTTTATCTCATCACCATTGCCGCCGCCAGGCAGTATCCGGCCTAAGAAGGGGGTGCGTCGCCCCCAGCCAAACTCTACCGCGGCTTTTCTGTCAGTTTCGCCACTGCTCAGCGTATATACCCATTGATGCCCTCCATGCTGATCGGCATTGAAATTGGTCACCCAATAGTTGTTCATAGGCCAACCATAAATTGCGGTGCTTGCCGGAGTGGCACCGGCTTTGAACCTTCCCGTATTGATGCCTCCAAACTGCATCAAAGGGTTTTCAGGCGAGCTCAATAAAATTTGGTAATTTGAATGGTAGAGCCTCGCGTAATTCTGCACCGTATTCCAGTCATTGGCCGACCCCGGAATCTGGTCTATCCCCGCGCGTACCTCACCGCCCTGTACATCAAATGCAAGGGTGCCTTCATCCAGATAAAAAGGAAAAGCAATATAAATTCCCTCCGGATCTGTCACTAACTTTTTTTCAATTTCATAAGCAAAGTCTATGCGTTTGGCGGTGTTAAACAGACGGATTTCCAGTACATAGCTCCCCTCTTTAGAGGCGGCTCGGGTATTGCCCCTGAAACGGATAGTATTCCAAACCGGCCCCTCCTCATAGCCGTCATACCACACCTTTTCCAATCCCTCCCTCGTGAATCGGTCTAATCGGAATGCTTCCATCTGGGAGCGGTTATCGGGCAGCTCGTAAATGAACTCCCCCGCCTTATGAGTTGCCTCCCTGTCTAGTAATTCCACGTAGTAGTCCTTATCAAATATGCTGGAAACAGCTCCCCTGAGGGTGTCCACCTGGATTTGATACCACTGGTTTTCCATGCGGAGCACCGGAGCGCTGGAAGGCGCATTTTGCTGCTTCCCGGGCTTTAGCTGAAGAAGATATTTCTTGTATCCGAATGCGGGCACATCATTGACCCAAATCATCCAATAGGTTCCGTCGGAGTGATGCTCCACTGCTTGTGCCGGAGCCTCATTGCCTTGCTGGTCCAACCAGATAAACTCAGTATAACGAGGCAAAATCTGGTGGTCCACATAAACTTTTACCAAGCCGCTACGGCTCCAGTTAAGGGTATTATATACCACCAGGGAAGGTTCCTTTTCCCGTTGAATGAAGCTCTGCAGGAGCCCCATGGTTTCCTCACCCAGCATTTTGGCTCTCCTGCCGGCCTCCCAGGCGTAGGATTCCTTCAGGCGCCGTTGTTCCAGCGTGTATTTGTGAAAGGGTTCCCGCACACTGTTGTGATAGCCAAGGGTGTGTTCCGTGTAAAAAAGCAGTGCAGAATTGGTTGTCTCGATGCGGTCTTCGATTTTATGGGGGAGAAAAGCTCCCTGCATAGCGGCCATACACAGACCTGATGCATTGGCAATGAGGTCACTTTGTGCCTGTCGGGTTATGGCCACCTCGCGGGCTGATGCGCCGAAGCCATCCGTCCACCAATCCGGCCAGGCGCCGCGAATGACGAGGAAATCTCCTGCATGCCGTTCTTCCATTTCCTCAAAAAACGCTGTAGCGGTGGAGGTGCGCAACCGGGGCCAGCTGTATTTTTCGTTCCATTGCCTGATGATGTCGCTCGCTACCGTTGAGGGCGGGGAGTTATCCACGAGATAACCGGAATGCTGGATGGATATTAAATCGTGGGGATAACCCTTGGCGTCGAGCTCCACTAAATAGGACAGGAACTTTTCCTCGAAGGCGTCAAAATCACCCGTGTGAATTTTAAACACTGTATTTCCTGTCATGTAGTGTTCGGCGCGAAAGGCGAGCATGCGGTTTCCGGAGGGCGATTCCCACCAAAACAGTGTTGGCTTGTCAAAGCAGATGAGTGCGCGGTGGCCATGGGTACCCATATTGAGGTATTTCACGCCAAGCGGTTGGTAATAGTCGTTTAGTGACCAGCCAATGCCATTGACATCATTCTGCATGGCCGTTTTTACCTCCATACCGGCTTCCCTGATGCGTCTGAGCGGGGCCAGGGAGGCGGCGAGAATCTGCTCGTCGGGTAATTCGTCGAAATTAAAATACATGCCGGTAATTTCGATACGACCCTCGGCTACTCGCTTGCGAAGTCGCTCAATCTGTGCTTTCGGCCTGCTTCTAAGATATTCGTCCACGGCCCAGGATGCCTCACAGGTCCATCGAAATTTTGCCGGATCAGGATAGTGGTCTGTTAAATCGCAATAATCGAGAGCGTAGTCTATAAAGCGAAGATGCTCTGCCAAAATCTCTGTTTGTGATCGGGTATAGCCGATATCGGTATGGGAATGCTGTACAAAGTTTACGCGCCATTTTCGTACGGGCTCCACTTCGAGTTGGCCTTCCCAGCGGCGGCTCCCGATTTCCAGCCGATAATTGGCCACAGTCTTTTCTTCCACGGCCGGAAGTTGCATTTTAAGATAATTGTAGCCAAAGCGCACGGGAGCCTCCAGCACTTTTCTGTTGTTCCAAAACACCCTCGCCTGTGCCGGCGGGCCAAAGTGAAGAATTCCGGCCACGGCGAGTTGGGACTGTTTTTCTCCGTCTTGGCTTAACGCAGGCAAGGCTTTTATTTTCAACCCGTCTTCCATAGGAAAAGCAAAGGTCATGTACCAGGTAGTTTTATTGAATCGCCCGCCCTGCATTTTCAATCGCAGGGGTGCTCCGGGAGTGAGCATCGCTTTGGGCATGCTGAGGTATATGAACCCAAAACGATCGCCGTGTTGGTCAATCATATCCTTACGGAAGGAAAGCCGGTAGCCGTCCGGAGTGCTCAAATCCCATGTGTCTGAGCCATCCGCCCAGATGGTGAATTTGGGAACACCTTCCACAAAAAGGTCAAAACTTGCTTTGCCGGGGGAGGATCCAATACCTGCCAGCCATACGAAAGTGACGGTGTCAGTATTTATTTTTTGAGGTACAGCAGCGGTTTCCCATTCCATGGCGTAACTGCCATCTGTGGCGCGGATCAGCAGACTTTGGGTAGCAGGAGGAACGGAGGAATGATAAACAAAGTCATCTCCTTTTATTTTTTTGGAAAACCCGTTGACCACTGTGGTTTGCGGCCCTGTCAACTCTTGGGCAAGTGCGGGAATAGCTGCCAGGGTGATGGAGAGACAGAAAAGCCAGTGGTAAGGTATATGAAATAAAAAACTCCGGTACATGGCACAAGATTTTGTGGAAAGAGGTAAAAATACAATATCCTCTTAAATCCTGTATTCCCATCCAAAGGGTTGGGAATGGCCGTGTACCGGAGTGGTATCTTTGACCGGTATTATCCGGCGATTAATTTCAATATTTCGGCTTCAATGGCGGCAGCACCGCGCACGTTGGTGGAAGTGATGATCCCATTTTTGTCAATCATAAAAGCGCGAGGAATACCGGTGACGCCGTACAATGCGGCTGGCGCAGCCTCCCATTTTTTGAGATCACTGACGTGGTATTTCCAGGAGAGCCCATCCGCCTGAATGGCATCCACCCAGCGTTTCCTGGCGGCTGCCTGGATTTGAGCCAGCTGATCAGGTGCCTGACCAATGGTAGATCTTGACTCTACACCATCTAAAGAAACGCTGAAAACGGTAAAGCCCCTGTCTTTGTATTTGTTGTACACCGCCACGACGTTGGGGTTTTCCCGGCGGCACGGGCCGCACCAACTGGCCCAAAAATCAAGCAGCACGATTTTGCCCTTTAGGTCAGAGAGCGCGTATTCTTTTCCATCAGGGCTTGGCAGACGAATATCCGGAGCAGGTTGTCCCACCTGGATTTTCTCCCGTGCCTGCTGCGCCAGCATTTGTTGCTCCATGGTGGCTAAGAATTGCGAGTAGCCGGCGGTATTTTCCCCCGCAGGGTATTTGGTCTGCAATTTGGCCAACGCCTTTTTCTGAATATCCATGAATTCGGGGACGCCGCTAAGCGCCTGGTAGCTTATCAAAGCACCCAGCAGAGGATTGGAGCACGTATCTACAAAATTGGACACATCCTGAGATGATACTCGCCGGGCAATCAGGCCTTGCATCATTTGGATGTAAGACTCCGTATCCGGGCTTCCTTTCACGGTGATGCCCTGGAAGGATTCAAGGCTGTTCAAATCCGCGCTGATTTCAATCTTCTTTTCCGAACCATTAGTCACCAGGAAGGTTCGGCGGGCCCCGATGCGAATATTGTAAATGCCGGCTTCCAATCCTTCAGGGAAGGCTAGTTTGAAGTTGCCGGTACCGTTGATCTCCGCCTTATTGAGCACCGCATTGGCCTGTCCAATAACCACTTTATCCATAAATGCCTGGAGGTTGCCGGCATTAGAGATGGAACCCTCGATGATGGTTCCTTTTTCAGGCGCACATTGTGTGAGGAAGAATGCAGCCAGAAAGGGCAATGCGTAAATCAATTTTTTCATATAGTCTGACAATGTTGTTTGCTGTTTTTTTGACTCATCCTTCCATCTTTTCGCTCAACCAATTTTGGTAAAGCGAAGTCCATTCATCCAAAGCGCCAAAATCCTCCCCATCAATGATAACACCTCGTCCCTTTACCTCCCCAAGGCGCGAAAAAGGAACATTGTGTTGGAGAAGATAGTTGACCAATTCGTCTTCTTTTGAGGATTCCACCGTGACGGCCACCCGACTTTGCGATTCACCGAAAAGCCAGGCGTCTTTTCTGAAATTGGAGTCACTTTCTACATCAAAGCCCAGATTGGATGCCATGGCACATTCCATAAGCGTTACAAACAGACCACCTTCTGAAACATCATGTGCCGAGGCAATGACAGAAAGGGCAATGAGATGTTTGATGGCCTGCTGTACCAATAACTCCTCATCCAGATCGAAATGTGGTGCAGGCGAAAACTGGATGCCATGCACCTGACGAAGATACTCAGAGGAGTTGAAGTCATTGCCCGGAGAACCGATGAGATAAATGGAGTGTCCTTCCGACTTAAACGAAAACGTCATTTGACGGGATGCATCCTCCAGAATGCCCACCATGCCAATGGTAGGTGTAGGGAAAACAGGTTCGGTGCGATCCTGAAAAACAGATTGATTGTAAAAGCTGACATTGCCGCCTGTGACTGGCGTATTGAATTTCTTACAGGCTTCGCCCATCCCCTTGATGGCATACACAAACTGATAGTACACCTCCGGATTGTAAGGATTTCCAAAGTTCAAACAGTTGGTGACTGCCAATGGCTCGCCTCCGGAGCAGACAATATTCCGGGCCGCCTCAGCTACCGCAATCATAGCTCCGGTAAAGGGGTCTGCATATACATAGGAAGCATTGCAATCGGTGGTGAGTGCAAGTGCTTTTGCCGTGCCTTTGATGCGAACCACAGCAGCATCACTATGGCGATTGGTCGTCAGGGTGTTGGTTCGCACCATAGAGTCATACTGCTCGTAAACCCAGCGCTTAGAAACCACATTGGGAGAACTGAATACCTTTCGGGCTGTTGCTATCCAATCTGAGGGCATATCCACTTTTCCTGGTTTAAAAGCGGCAATTTTATCCATGTATTCCGGGCGTCGGTACTCCCGCTTGTACACGGGCGCTCCACCGCCAAGTACGAGAGCCTCTGCGGGCACATCGGCAACCTTTTCACCATGTTGAAAATACTCCAGACGGCCTGTGTCAGTTACTTCGCCAATGAGGGCACATTCCAGATCCCATTTGTCAAAAACCTCTACCAACTGTGCTTCCATACCTTTCCGGCATACGATAAGCATGCGTTCCTGGCTTTCGGAGAGCAAAATCTCCCAGGGTTTCATGTGTGCCTGTCGGGTAGGCGTTTTATCCAGGTCAATGCGCATACCCACTCCGGAGCGAGCGCTCATCTCGGAGGTGGAACAGGTAATTCCCGCCGCGCCCATGTCCTGCATGCCTACAATAGCACCTGTCTGGATAGCTTCAAGAGTAGCTTCGAGGAGTAATTTTTCCTGAAAAGGATCCCCTACCTGAACTGAGGGAAGGTCTTCGGCAGAGTTTTCGTTGAGGTCGGCAGATGCAAAAGTAGCTCCATGGATGCCGTCCTTGCCGGTGGCAGAGCCTACAATGAATACAGGATTTCCCGGAGGGCCGGCCGCAGCAGAAACGGTCTCGCCAACTTTGACGGTGCCGACTGACATGGCGTTCACCAGAATGTTTTGGTTGTAGCAATCGTGAAAGTAAACCTCTCCGCCCACCGTGGGTACTCCAAAGCAGTTGCCGTAATCGCCAATGCCATGCACCACCCCCCTGACGAGCCGCCGGGAATGTTTGAGCTCAGGGTTGCCAAATCGCAGCGAATTCAAAGCAGCAATCGGCCGGGCGCCCATGGTGAAAATGTCGCGGTGAATGCCCCCAACACCGGTAGCAGCGCCTTGGTAGGGCTCAATGGCAGAGGGGTGATTGTGAGATTCTATTTTAAACGCACATGCTAAACCGTCGCCAATGTCCACGAGTCCGGCATTTTCTTCACCGGCTTCCACCAAAAGACGACCACCGGTGCGCGGCAGCGTTTTCAACCAAATGATGGAGTTTTTGTAAGAACAATGCTCCGACCACATAACCGAGAAAATACTCAGCTCATTGAAATTGGGTGCCCGACCCAATAACTCGTGAATTCGCGTAAACTCTTCTTCGGTAATTCCCAGATTTTGAGCAGTTTGAACCGTTACCTGCGGTTCGGAGACATTTGTCATGACGCGTCAGTGCTTTTATGGGGCAAAGTTAGGGAAAGAATATCAGCCCAGCACGGCATTTACCGCGAAAAAGACTACCAGGTAAATCCATAGGATATCCAAAAAGTGCCAGTATATCGTGAGCAGGCGCAGCTTGAGCTTCTTTTCCGGGTCAGAAAAATACACCAATACACTGACCGGCTCCTTCATGTGCTTGCGAGCCGCCCGGAGAAAGCCGCCTAAAAACGGAAGGCCGGCAATGACGTGGGCAAAATGAAGCCCCGACAACACATAGAGGTAAGCCGCTGAATTGTCGCTCTGCAGAAAAATATTTTGCCTGAACAAATCCCACCAACCCACTACCTGTGCCAACAGAAAAACCAGAGAGAGGATTAACGTCCATTTCAACATATTCTGGTATCGAAGCGTGTCATCCTGCAGATAGGCTTTTCGTGCAGAGATCATGGTCCAGCTACCACTCAGTAAAATAGCGGTGCTGCCAAAAAAAATCCAGGGAATCTGTATGGGTGGAAGATCGTTTTGTATTCTGTTATATACAAACGCAATGGTAAGGCTTAAAAATAGCACCGTAATCCCAAATAACATCAAAAAGAGCAAGACAT